>JBBQOR010000772.1:0-1502 GCA_038331055.1 Burkholderiales bacterium | reverse complement strand
GAGGCCGCCAGGATCACTACCGTGTTGTTGGCCTGGGCCTCCTTGAAAGTCTTGCAGCGGATCGCGGTGGCCATCATCAGCGCCGAAAGCGCCGCTGCAAGCGGCAGCAGCAGCGCGACGAAGCCAGCCGCCTCGCGCGGGCCGAACACGAACAGCGAACGCAGCGTCTCGCTGCGGATCAGTACCTGCGCAGGCAGGAAACTGAGCACGCTGAGGACGGCGATCAGCATGCCCACCGCCGCCACCGCGCTCCACTTGCCCATCACCAGCGCCGAGGGCGCGACCGGGTTGGTGAGCAGCGGCTCCAGCGAGCCGCGCTCGCGCTCGCCCGCGGTGGTGTCGAGCGCCGCATTCAGCGCGCCGTAGAGCACCGCCATCAGTACGAAGAACGGCAGCATGCTGGTGAACTGCGCGCCGCGACCGCGCGTGCTGGCCAGATCGCGCTCCTGCACATCGAGCGGGCGCAGCAGTGCCGGCGGCACGCCGCGCAAGGCCAGCGCAAGCACCCCCCGCTCGCGCGAGAAGCCGTCGAGCAGTTGCGCCACGCGCCCGCTGCCGAGTTCGGCCCTGCGGTTGCCGCTGTGGCTGACGATCGCCACCTCGGCGGGCTCGCCGCGCGCCAGCGCGGCCTCGAAGCCCGGGCCCACCACGATGACCGGCTCGCCGAGCCGGGAATCCTTCAGCTGCGCCTCGTAGTCGGGCGGCGCATCCTGGACCGTGAAGCTCTGGCGCTCGATGAAGTTGCGCAAGCTCGGTGCATGCTGCAGGCCGGAGGCGACGACGACGCGCTGCTCGGCGCGCTCCTCGAGCTGCGCCACCAGACCCGACAGCAGCACCAGCACCAGCGGGCCGACCGCCACCGAGCTCAGCAGCACCGTCATCAGGGTGCGCCGGTCGCGCAATGCGTCGACGATCTCCTTGCGGAAGACCGTGAAGGCGCCTGCCATGGTCGCCCTCATGCCCCACCCTGCGCGGCGGCGATGGTGGTGTCGTCGGCAAACGCCAGCTTGACGAAGGCCGCCTCGAAATCGTGCTCGCCGGTGCGTTCGCACAGCGCCGCGACCGTGCCTTCGGCGACGGTGCGACCGCGGGCCATCACCACCACCGTGTCGCACAGCCGCTCCACCTCCTGCATGATGTGGCTCGACAGCCCGTTGCACTTGCCGCCGCCGGCGGGGCTGCACAGCTCGCGCAGCGTCTCGCGCAGGCTGCGCGTGGCCAGCACGTCCAGCCCATTGGTCGGTTCGTCCAGGATGATGTGGGTCGGGTCGTGCACCAGCGCGCGCGCCAGCGCCGTCTTCATGCGTTCGCCCTGGCTGAAGCCCTCGGTGCGCCGGTCCAGCAAGGACTTCATGTCAAGCGCCTCGGCCAGCGACTCGGCGCGTGCCTGCGCGGCCTCGCGCGGCAGGCCGTGCAACGCTGCGTAGTAGACGATGTTCTCGCGCGCCGTCAGGCGCGGGTACAGCCCGCGCGCGTCCGACAGCACGCCCATGCGCGCCAGC
>JBBQOR010000771.1:0-1504 GCA_038331055.1 Burkholderiales bacterium | reverse complement strand
GTGCAGCCGGTTGGCCTTGACGACCATCGCCATCGCGTTCCAGCGCATGTAGGCGCGCAGGCGGCCTTCGAGTTCGAGATTGCCGGGGCTGCGTTCTTCGTCGTCCGGCTCGATCGTGTTGACGTAAGCCGTGTTGGCGCTGAACGGTCGGTCGATGCTGTGCTGGCGCGCATGCTCGAGCAACTCTTCGAGAAGAAAGTGCGCACGTTCGGGGCCTTCGTTCTCGATGACCGCCGACAGGGCGTCGAGCCACTCGCGGGTTTCCTGGGCATCGCTGTCGTTGGCCGCGGCGAAGCGGGAGTCGGGCACTGCGGACATGGGCGGTCTCCGTATTCATGGCCCGCCCCGGAAGACCGGCCGGCCGGACGGAGGGGGCGGGTCTCTGCTCACACGCGGCTACTGGCCGCAGTCGCCGGCGAGGCCGGCAAGAGTGTCGCACACCTCCATCCCATTCCGAATAGCGCGGATCGCTTTCACGATATGGATTTTTGCCAGCTCTCGTCGCAACCCGCCGAGGGCAGGCTGCCGGGATAATCGACCGATGCTTCCTTACAGCCGCGCCACCCCGGCCGCCGCGCCCGACACCTGGCCGCGCGCGCGTCGGCTGCTCGGCCGCTGGTGGCGGCGGCAGTCGCCGGCGCGCCAGGACCGGTTGGTGACGCTGGCGCCGTTGGCTTCGGTGCTGCTGTTCCTGGCGGCCATCATCTCGGCCTTCTGGTACCTGCGCAATGAAGAGATCGAGCGTGAGACCGATTCCGTGCGGCGCGACGCCGAGATCACGCAGCAGCAGATCGGCCTTCGCCTGACACAGAACCAGGAGCTGCTGTGGCGCATGGCGCGTGAACTGGCCACCCAGCCGGCCACGACGGCCGTCTTCGCCAGCCAGGCCGTCACGCTGACGCAGGACCGCGCCGAGATCACGCACCTGAGCTGGGTCGATGCCCAGCGGCGCCAGCGCGGCCACCACGGCGCGCAGCAGTACCGCGCCGAGACGCCGGCTGCTGGCGACACGGTAGGCCCTTCGCTGCCCGTCGCCGGCCAGGACACCGAGCCCGAGCGCAGCTTCCGCGCCGCACGCGACAGCCGCCTGCCGGTATATTCGCGCGCCTTCGCCGGCGCCGCCGGGTCGCAGGTGTTCCAGCTGGTGGTGCCGCTGATCGAACGCGGCAGCTTCGCCGGTGCGCTGATCGTCGAGTACTCGATCGACGTGCTGTTGCGCTCGCTGGTGCCCGAGGAGGTCTCGCGACGGCACATGATGACCATCGTCGACCAGTCGCAGCGCACGCTGGGCAGCACCGTGATGCGCCAGCCCGGGCAGTCGCTGCCGAACGCGCCGATCATGCACGACGTGCCGCTGACCCCGGCCTTCAACGGCCTGCTGCTGCGCGGCCACGGCTGGCGCACCTCGATCGGGCTGATCGGCAATACGCTGTTCTGGATGGTCGTCGCGCTGTCGGTGCTGACGGTCTGGACGCTGCTGGGCAGCTGGCGTCACATGCGCCGG
>JBBQOR010000770.1:0-1506 GCA_038331055.1 Burkholderiales bacterium | reverse complement strand
CACCGGACCGGACCAGCCCAGTCGATAGTTGTTGCCCATATTCCACTGCGGCATGCCCGGGCCGGCCTGAATCACGCTGCGCGTATCCACTACCTGCACCGACGATCCTCCACGACGCAACGGCAAGGATGCCTGCGGCTGACGGGTGGTCGTGCTACCCAGCTGATCGCTCTCGACAGACGACACATCCTGCGCCGCCGAACTCGTGGCCTTGTTCATCTTGAGACTGGGCGCCGCCGGTGGTGGTGGCATCGCATTCTGCGAAATCTCCTCGACCGGCGGCGGGGCGGCGAAACCCGCCGAGACGAACCGACCCGAAAGGCTGCCTTCGAGTTGCGGGTGCAAAGCGTATTGCAGTTGCCGTGCCGCGAACGGCAGGGTCCACAGCACCACAAGCGCGAACACCGCGATCGCGCCGACGCGTGCAAACACGCGCAGTCGACCTTCCGGCAGCGCCCGCAACAGCAGCGCCAGCGCCAGGGCGATGGCCAGCGTCCACAGCGGCGCCGCACCCGCATGCTGGGCCAGCACAAGGTAGCCGGCCGCCAGCAACGCCCACGGCCAGCCGAGCAGGCGCCCGGCCAGCAGGGCGATCAGGGCCACCACGAACAGGTCGAGCAGATTCCATTGGCCAACCCACGAATCGGGCGAACGGTCCGCGCCGATCGCGCCGAGCAGGCGATAGCCGTACGGCAGATGCAAGGTCGCATCGATGCCTTCCAGCGGCACCTGCCAGCCGGAACTCGGCAGCGCGCCCGCATGGCTGGGCAGGCGCAGGCCGGCATCGAGATGGATCTGCTGGTCACGCAATTCGACGCCGCTGTCACCATGCTCGCCCCGCGTGATCAGCACCGGATCACCGTTCTGCGCGACGCGTTGCAACTGCCACGGCGCGGTTACGTCCAGCCGCTGGTGATGACGCAGCTGGCCGCTCAGCTGATCGGCCACGATCACGCCGCCACCGTCGAAATCCAGCCACAGCTGGCGCTGCAGACGCAGCTGATCGCCGCGCCCGCCTTCGTCGCCGCGGCTGCCGGTCTCGATCGTCAGGCCCGCGCTGTCGTCCAACGCAAACGCGGGTAGCTCACGCCATTCGCCGGGTACGCCGACCTGCGCCGTATCGATCGGACTGCCCTCGACGCGCGTGCTGCGCAACGTGGTGTCGTCGGCGTAGCTCCAGATTTCCTGCCGTGGCCACGGCGCCGGCGGCAGTTGCAGCGTCACCTTGCTCAAGGCGCCAGTGCTGCGCGCCAGCAGCGTCACGGTCCAGTTTCCCGGCCGCAGTTGTACACGCAGGCGGCCATCGCCTTCCAGCCGGGCTGGCAGCTCGCCGGCCAGCGCCGTTGCCACGAAGCCCGTCGGCAACGCCGGACCGAGCAGTTGCTCGCGCGCCGTGCCGGTGACGTTGAGCTGCAGGCGTGTCTCCAGCAAGGCGGGCAGGCCATCCTGCAGCCGACGGTAGACGCGCAGCGCCACGCTGTCGCTGGCGCGCTGGGCCGCAGCGGC
>JBBQOR010000769.1:0-1507 GCA_038331055.1 Burkholderiales bacterium | reverse complement strand
TTTGCATGTTGCGTGCTGGAGTTGGAAGGATGTGAATGCCGAAGCAGAGCGGCGATCCGATATGCCGGGTGGACCGCAGCAGGAACGATGGTAACGCTTGAATGCGTCGCCCTGATGCCTGTTACCGGACAGGTTCTCTTGGTGAAATCTGGAAGATTGCGTTTCGCCATACGGCCAAGGCGAGGCGCCGGGCTTATCCGATTTCGACCCGGTTTCGTCCGTTGTCTTTGGCGCGATACAAAGCCTGGTCGGCTGCGTTGATCAGCTCATTCAGCGTGCTGCCGGACGCATCGGAAACCTGGTGCACGCCGATGCTGATCGTGACCTGTATCGTGCGGCCGTCGGTGGCTTTGAGGCGCGCGCCGGCGATGCCGTTGCGCAGCGCTTCGGCCAGTTCGAATCCGCCCTCCGCGCTCGTGCCGGGCAGGATCGCGAGAAACTCTTCGCCGCCAAAGCGCCCGACGAGGTCCTGCGTTCGCAGCCGGGCGGTGATGCTGTCGGCCACCATGCGCAGCACCTTGTCTCCTTCGATATGCCCGAAGGTGTCGTTGACGCGCTTGAAGAGATCGATGTCCATCATCAGCAGGGTCAGGGGCTGGCTGCTGCGCCTGGCCAGCGCGGCCTGCTGATCCAGGGAGCGCAGAATCGCCCGCCGGTTGTCCATGCCTGTCAGCTCGTCGTGCAGCGCCAGGTCGCGGTAGCGTGCGTCCGAGCGTTCCTTGGCCATCAGGACCATGCCGATGGCAATCAGCAGCAGGCAGATGATCGCGGCCATGAACAGGAACGACTGGATCTGGTTTGCAGACTGGAAGGTCAGCGCGGGCGCGGCGTTTGCCAGCGACATCACGCAGCGTGCGGCAAACAGCAGCGCGGCCGCCGCGAGGCCCCCGGAGAGAAAGTACTTGCCCCGGCCCACCGTGTTGTTGTTCTCCCGGAACAGCAGGTAGAGAGGCAGAAGGCACTGCGCCGAGTAAATTCCGCCGCTGAACACCAGTCGCAATTTCAGGTCGTCGAGCATGAACAGGAACAGGGTAAACAGCAGCGCCACGGGCAGCCAGATCATCAACCTGGGCGGAGGGCGCTCGTAGAAGCGGAAAAGGCCATCGGAAAACATGGCGAGTGCGGCCGCCAATGCCGCGTTCCCTGCGAGGATCGATACCGCATCGGGTATGGCGCCGCGCAGGGCAAGCAACACGTAGGCGAGCGCGTGAAAAAGCAGCGCGATGGCCCAGGAGAACAGGCCGTCCCCGCGCTTCCCCGCCGATACCGCGCCGACCAGCACGGCCAGCGTTGCGCTGACCGTGACGATCGTCACAAACATTGTGGGCGGATGCAGGTTCATCTTCGCGCGGCATGCGCCACCCTGGCGGGCGAGGCGATTGTCACGGCATGGCCTTGTCCGTCGCGTGCATCTCGACCTCGCGCTCGGTCGCGCGGTTCACTGTTGCGACCAGAAAGGACAGCTCGGTGGACAGGACGCGCATTACGTCGTCGAGCGATACGATCC
>JBBQOR010000768.1:0-1510 GCA_038331055.1 Burkholderiales bacterium | reverse complement strand
CGGCTCGTCCTGGGCGCTAAGCGTCAACTCCTTGGACAGCGCCTTGACATGGTCGGCGTAGTTCAGCCCGAGCGCGATGATCGTGCCCACCTCGAAGGGCGGCAGCCAGACCACGGCGTCCTCGGCCAGCACGCGGCCATCGGCCAGCTGCAGGCCCTGCGCGTGCGGCACGGCCTCGTGCAGCGCGCCGCCGTAGGCCACGCGGGCCGTCCTCACGCGGTCCTCATGCGGGCACCTGCGTGCTGCCGTGCTCGGCCACCAGACGGCCTTCGAGCGACTCGAAGCCCGGCGCGCTGATGGTGATGCGCTGGCCGGCGCTGGCCCGAGGCGCGCCCGCTGCGCTGCCCAGCAGCAGGATGTCGCCGGGGTGAAGCGTCATGAACTCAGTCACGTCCTGCAGCAATTGAGAAGCCTGACGCTGCATGCCGCCCAGCGCGGTGGTGTGCACCGGGCGGCCGTCGATGGCGGTGGTCAGCACCAGCGTGTCGAGCGCCGGCAATGCGGCCAGCGGCAGGCAATGCGGGCCCAGCAGGCAAGAGCCGTCGCGCGCGCGCAGACGCACGCTGGGCCGGTAGAAGCTGTCGTGCGGCAGGCACAAGTCGGCCAGCAGCAGCGCGCCGGCGACGTGCGCCATCGCTTGCGACGCGGCCACGCGGCAGGCCGTGCGGGCGATCACCAGGCCAAGCGTGGCACCGATTTCCAACCTGCCCTCATCCTTACCCGCATCGGCCGGCACCATGACGGCCGAGCCGCTGCGGGCCAGCGTGTTGCGTGGCTTGAAGTACAGCACCGGCGCCCTGGGCGGTGCCTTGTACGGCGCGGCATGCACCGCCTCGCCGAGAGCCGCCAGCGCGGCCTGGTCGTTCAGCAGCACGCCGACCACCACGCCGGAAAGACGCCAGGGCCGCCAGGGCAGGTGCGCGTCGATGCCCGACGGCAGCGGCAAAGGGGCTGAAGAAATCATGGCGGACATCCAGCCAATATAGCCCGCGCCCGGCAACGTCAGACTCAGCCCGCTCAGCGGTACTCGCGCGTCTTCTTCCACGCCTCGCGATCGGCGAAGCTCGCTGCCACCGGCGGTGAAGGCGCCCGCGCGCCCGGGTCCACCAGCAGGTTGCGCCGCCGCGCCGAGCTGCTGTCCACGGTCTGCGTCAGCACGCGCACCGCCTCTTCGCGCGTCAACGCCTGCAGGGCCGCCAGCGTGGCCTGCTCGCGCGCCCAGTCGCCGTTGAAGCCGTAGGCGGCGCTGAACAGCCGCTCGGCGCGCTCGGCGATGCCGGTGGGCTTCTCGTCCAGCCGCGACCGCACGCCGGCTTTGAGCGTGGCCCAGTCGGCGTCGTTCAGCGCCGCCAGCGCGGCAGGCAGCGTGGCGATGAAGCGCTCGGCGCGGTCGCGCAGCTCGCTCGCCGCCAGGCTGCTGGACTGGATGGTGAAGGTCAGGAAGCGCTCGCGCAGCGAGCCACTGGCGCCGCCGCCGACGATGTAGCCCAGCTGCTGGCGGGTGCGCAGT
>JBBQOR010000767.1:0-1512 GCA_038331055.1 Burkholderiales bacterium | reverse complement strand
GCTGAAATTGCTGGTGAACGCGAAGAACACCATCACGCCGCAGATGATGAGCAGCCGCTCGCCGGGGTTGGCGGCAGGCGCGCCAGCCGCGTTGACGACCCAGCCGGCGGTCAGTGTCAATGCCAGCATCCAGGCTTTGATGTTGACGAACTGCAGGCCGACACCGCCCCAGAAGCTGATCTCCAGCCGCTGCGGGTCGACCGATGCCATCCGTGCGGCCTGGCTCAGCCGCCAGGCCAGCCAGACCATGTAGCCGATGCCTGCGACCTTGACCGCCCAGCGCAGCGCTGGCACTCCTAGCACGATGGCGCCGACACCCAGCCCGCAGGTCAGCATCAGCAGCAACCAGCCGGTGGGTACGGCGAGGCAGAAACGCAGCGTGCGGCGCAAGCCATGGTTGGCCGCCATCGCGGTCGACAACATGGTGTTGGGGCCGGGCGAGAAACTCATCGCGGTGCAAAACGCCAGCAGGGCGGTCAATTCGGTGGCGTGCATGCGGTTCTGTTGTGAGTATGGCGAGGCGCGATGGACTTGTCGGGATCGGGTTTGTAATGTAGCCTTCGAAACCAATACACAAGCAGTACAGTTAACCCGGGCAGTTGGCGAACTGTACGGGTGGTCGAATCGATACAGACGAATCGCCGGGTAGACGAGGGTAACGAAGATGTTGATGAAAACCGCCGGTCAGTCGCTGACCGAACAACTCGCCGACCGGTTTGCCGAGCGCATCGGCACCCGGCTGCTGGCCCCTGGAGCCCGTCTGCCATCGGTACGTCAATGCGCGCAGCAGCATGGCGTCAGTCCGTCGACCGTGGTGGCGGCTTATGACCGCTTGCTGGCGCTGGGGCTGGTGCAGGCGCGGCGCAACCGGGGATTCTTCGTGCGTGATGCGGCGGCCAGCCGCACGGGTGTTGCGACCGCGGTCCGAAGCCATGCCGCAACGGCCGCTGCCGACGCCATGCCGCCGCCACGGGCGCCGGTGAATGCGGCCGCGCTGATCCGCGGCATGTTCCATTCGGTCAGCGACAAGCCACAGCCCGGCATTGGCGTGTTTCCGCCGGACTGGCTGCAGTCCAGCTTCATGGCGGCAGCCGTGCGCAAGGTCACTGCCGGACCGGCGCTGCAGGCCTTGTCGCTGCAATATGGCGAGCCGGCCGGTGACAGCGGCCTGCGCCGGGCACTGGCGAAGAAGTTGTTGGCGATCGACATCCATGCCGACGTGAGCCAGATCATCACGACCGTGGGCGCCACCCATGGGCTGGACATCGTCAGCCGCAGTCTGCTGCGCGCCGGCGACCCGGTGATGGTGGAGGAGCCGGGCTGGGCGATCGAGTTTGCCCGGCTGGACGCCCTGGGCATGCGCATCCTGCCGGTGCCACGCCGGGCCGATGGGCCGGATCTGGACGTGATGGCGCGTTACTGCGAGCTGCATAGGCCCAAGCTGTTTGTCAGCGTCAGTGTGCTGCACAACCCCACCGGTTATTGCCTGACACCCGGCAGCGCGCACCGGGT
>JBBQOR010000766.1:0-1513 GCA_038331055.1 Burkholderiales bacterium | reverse complement strand
ACCAGCCACAGGCCGTGATCGCGAACAGCCTGGTGGGCGCATTGAGCTTCGACCATGTGGACTTCTTCTACGAGGCCGACAAGCCGGTGCTAGCTGACTTTACGCTGCATGTGAAGCCCGGCGAGACCATCGCGCTGGTCGGGCCGACCGGCGGCGGCAAGTCGACCATCGTCAACCTGCTGTGCCGCTTCTACGAGCCGAGCCGCGGCACCATCACGCTGGCCGGCCGTGACTACACCGAACTGACGCTCGACTCGATCCAGAGCCGCATCGGCGTGGTGCTGCAAACGCCGCACTTGTTCTCTGGCCCGGTACGCGAGAATATCCGCTACGGTCGGCTGAACGCGACCGACGCGGAGGTGGAGGCCGCTGCCAAGCTAGCTGGCGCGCATGACTTTGTGACCACGCTGCCCAAGGGCTACGACGAGAACGTGGGCGAGGGCGGCAACCTGCTCTCGACCGGGCAGAAGCAGCTCATCAGCCTGGCGCGGGCGGTGCTGGCCCAGCCCGAGATCTTCATCATGGACGAGGCCACCAGCTCGGTGGACACGCTGACCGAGGCGCTGATCCAGAAGGGCATGGAGCACCTGATGGAAGGCCGCACCAGCTTTGTGATCGCGCACCGGCTGAGCACCATCCGCCGCGCCGACCGCATCCTAGTAATCGAGAACGGCCGCATCGCCGAGATGGGCAGCCATGCCGAATTGCTGCACCAGCAGGGCCACTACTACCGGCTGTACACGCAGCAGTTCCGCCGCGAGTTGGGCGATGTCTATGAGTTGAACAAGCTCACCGGGCTGGCGCCGGCGACGGCGACGTAAAGGTTACATACAACAATGAAAAACGGGCGGCCCAAGTGAGGCCGCCCGTTTTGTTGTCCTGAAATTTGACGAGCCAGCGTTCGGTTTTGCGGGGGGTGGGATTTCTCACCTGCCTACCGGTTTCGGTAGTCCCGATGGCCTGGGGCGGGTTCGAAATGACAAATATCGGATATCTGTCATTTCGAACCCCCTACAGTTCGTTGGTCATCACGCTGCCCATGCGGGGGTGAGAAATCGCACCATCAATCCTAGCCGATCGACAGTCTCTACCCGTAGACTTCCGGGTTGACGCAGTGGGGCAGGCGCTCGCCGCGCAGGCCGGCCAGCAGGTTCTCGGCGGCCATAATGGCCATGCGGGTGCGGGCTTGCAGGCTGCCGCTGGCGATGTGCGGCGCGAGGACGACGTTTTCCAGTTGCAGCAGCGGGCTGTCGGCGGGCAGCGGTTCGGGGTCGGTCACGTCGAGGCCGGCGGCTGATAGGCGGCCGGTGGTCAGCGCGGCGTATAGCGCAGTCTGGTCCACCACCCCACCCCGCGCCGTGTTCACCAACACCGCACCGCGCTTAATCTTCGCCAGCGCGGCGGCGTTGATGAGGTGGCGCGTGTCGGCGTTCAGCGGGCAGTGCAGGCTCACGTAGTCGCTCTCGGCCAGCAGCGTGTCCAGCTCGGCGAAACGCGCGCCGGTGGCGGCTTC
>JBBQOR010000765.1:0-1513 GCA_038331055.1 Burkholderiales bacterium | reverse complement strand
GGGCCGGTGAGTAGCTCACGCGTAGCCAGCCCGCGCCGCCGGCATTGACGAGCAGCGGGCGCGCATCGCAACCGGCCAGTTCGACGCGGCTTTCGGCGGCCTCGAGCAGCAGCGCCCGCGCCTCGTCGCCGCGCGCCACGCGCAGCGGAATGCGCCACAGCGTCGGGCTTGCGGGCGTCGCATCGGGAGCGCCGGGCAGCAGCAGCCGCGACTGGCGCAGCCGAAGCTGGGTGCGGCCGTCGACGCAGCTGGCATCCGCCTCGACCAGCGGCATGCCGGGCTGGTCGGTCCAGCTGGTCGCCACCGCCGACACATCGCGGCCGGCCGCCTGGCCCAGGTGGTGCCAGAGGTCACCGGCGGTGGCCGGGGCGAGTCGCCGCTCGGCCACGTAGGCGGCCAGACCGCGCTGCATCACGCCCTCGCCGAGCCAGGACTCCAGCATCGCCAGCAGCGCCGCGCCCTTCAGGTAGGTGATGCCGTCGAACACCTCGGCCACACGTGCTTCGGCCACCGGGCCCGGGCGCACGGCGCGTGTGGCCGGGCCGGCATCGAGCTCCATCACCGCGTCCAGCCGCGCGCGGCGCAACAGCGCCGGCTGCCACTCGGGGTGGAAACGCTCGCTCGCCTTGTGCTCCATCCAGGTGGCAAAGGCCTCGTTCAGCCACAGCTCGTTCCACGAGGCGATCGACACCAGGTTGCCGAACCACTGGTGCGAGAGCTCGTGCGCGATGAGCGCGAACACCGTGCGCCGGCTGTCCGGCGCGCTGCGCCCGGGGTCGTAGAGCAGCAGCTCTTCTGCGTAGGAGATCAGCCCCCAGTCCTCCATCGCACCTTCGCGCGTGCCGGGCACGGCCAGCTGGTCGAGCTTGGGCATCGGCGGCGGCTGGCCGAAAAGATCGGCAAACCAGGGCAGCAAGGCGCGAGTGGACTGCATGGCAAAGCGTGCCTGCTCACGTTTGCCCGGCGCGGTGAGCATGCGCAGCGGCAGATCGCCCAGGCGGTCTTCCAGCACGTCGAAGCGGCCGACGGCCAGCGCCAGCAGATAGGCGGGCATCGGCGGCGTGGGCGCGAAGCGGTGCAGGTCGATGCCGCGCTCGCCGCGCAGGCGTTCCGTGCGCGGCATGTTGGACACCACCTCCAGCTCGGACGGCGCGCGCACCGCCACGTCGAAGACAGCGCGGAAAACCGGCTCGTCGAACACCGGCAGCAGGGTGCGCGCGTGGATCGCCTGCAGCTGCGTGGCGAGCATGCGCGCCGGCTGGCCGAGCACGCGGTGATCGACACGGAACAGACCCTCGCCGGTGCGCTGCACACGGCCGCGCCAGCGCAGCTCCACGCGGTGTTCGCCGGCGGTCACCATGCCGCCGTCCTCGGGCACCAGGCGCCAGGTGGAGCGCACGCTGTCGGGCTGCACCTGCAGGCCGCGGCGGGCGCCGCCAGCCGACACGATGCGCGCCCCGCGCGACTCCAGCCCCTGGGCATGCAATTCGATCTGCGCCATGGGGCGGTCCAG
>JBBQOR010000764.1:0-1516 GCA_038331055.1 Burkholderiales bacterium | reverse complement strand
CGATCAGCTTGGCGATCATCGAGTCGTACCACGGACTGATGGCGTCGCCCTCGTCGAAGCCGCGGTCGATGCGTGGCAGCGTCTCGTGGCGGCCAAAGCGCACGTGCTCTGGCCAGCGCGCCACCGACAGGGTGCCGGTGGCGGGCAGGAAGCCTGCCTCGGGGTTCTCGGCGCAGATGCGGGCCTCGATCGCATGGCCGCGCATCGCCACCTGGGACTGCGTCAGCGGCAGAGGCTGGCCCGCGGCGACGCGAAACTGCCACTCCACCAGGTCGAGCCCGGTGACGGCCTCGGTGACCGGATGCTCCACCTGCAGCCGCGTGTTCATCTCCATGAAGTAGGCGCGCAGGTCGCCGTCGGCCAGCGACTCGGCGACGAACTCGACCGTGCCGGCGCCGACGTAGCCCACGGCCTTTGCCGCGGCCACGGCGGCCGCGCCCATCTCGGCGCGCCGCTCGGCGCTGAGCCCGGGCGCGGGCGACTCCTCCAGCACCTTCTTGTGGCGTCGTTGCACCGAGCAGTCGCGCTCGCCCAGATGGATGCAGTGGCCGTGCATGTCGGCAAAGACCTGGATCTCGATGTGCCGTGGCCGCGTCACGTAGCGCTCGACCAGCACATGGTCGTCGCCGAAGCTGGCCTGGGCTTCGCGCTGGCACGAGCCCAGCGCGGCGGCGAAGTCCTCGGCGCGCTCGACGCGCCGCATGCCCTTGCCGCCACCACCGGCGCTGGCCTTGATCAGCACCGGGTAGCCGATGCGCGCTGCCTCTTGCGCCAGTAGCGCCGGGTCGTTGTCGCGCCCGTGGTAACCGGGCACCAGGGGCACGCCGGCGCGCTCCATCAGCGTCTTGGCGGCCGACTTGCTGCCCATCGCGCGGATTGCGGCCGGCGGCGGGCCGATGAACACCAGGCCCGCGTCGGCGCAGGCCTGGGCGAACTCTTCGTTCTCGCTCAGAAAGCCGTAGCCCGGATGCACCGCCTGCGCCCCGGTGGCACGGGCGGCCTCGAGGATGCGTTCCCAGCGCAGGTAACTCTCGCGCGGGGCGCTGGCGCCGATGGCGACGGCCTCGTCGCAGGCCTGCACGTGCAGCGCGCCGGCATCGGCCTCGGAGTAGACGGCGACCGTGCGCACGCCCAGGCGGCGCGCGGTGGCGGCGACGCGGCAGGCGATCTCGCCGCGGTTGGCGATCAGGATCTTCTGGAACATGGCAGGCAGGCCTTTCTCACGCCGTGGCTGGCGGCGACGGGACAAAGCGCCTGAACAGCGCACGCAGGAAGCGGAACAGCACGACGATCGACACCAGTGCGGTCACGACCGAGACCGCCAGCGCGGCGAAGAACCAGCCCGTGTGCTGCCACGACAGCCACAGCAGCGCCGGCACCGAGACATCGCCCAGCAGCGACAGACCGATGTTGGAGAAGGGCTCGGGCGAGGTGTTGACCGCCGCCCGTGTGGTGGCCTTGGCGGTGTGCGCGGTGGCCGCCAGCGTGCCGCCCAACAACGCCGCCAGCAAGGCCC
>JBBQOR010000763.1:0-1531 GCA_038331055.1 Burkholderiales bacterium | reverse complement strand
CAACGGGGATGCGTTGCAGGGTGCGCTCGATCAACCGCGACATGCCCCGCTGCAGGCCGTTGGTGACCACCACCCCCAGCGCGAAGATGGCCAGCAGCACCACGGCCACGCCGAACAGGTAGCCGATGAACACCGACCCGGTGACACCGAAGCCTACCGCCACCAAGACCCGGCCGATGCCGCTATTCGGGCCCAGCACACCAAAGACGAGGCTCACCGCCCACCAGACCACGGCCACGGTGGCGATCAGCGGCAAGGCGGCCAGCAGTCCGGTGAGGAAGACACGGATCAGACGGGCGGTCGGTTCTTTCATGGGGCCAGAGTGTCAGGCCAAACCGTTGCGGTGCTGGTCGCAGGTCGAACGCCTCGCTGCGCTGATCGGATCTGGGAAAGTACGAAGGGCAGGCCCGGCGGATGCGACGTTCCCACCGCCCAGCACTGGTTGAACGGCCACTTTGCACGTCCCCCGACGGCAAGAAGCTGCAAGCGCTGTGGATGGAGGAATCCGGCGTCGTGACCGACGGCTACTTCCGGTCGGGCGTCAGCAACTGAAGCTCAGGCTCCGCTGCGCAGCAACATGGCCGGGTTCAAGCGCATCTGCAGCAACAGGTATCGCGCGCCTGCACCCAGGCTGAGCACGCTGACGCCCACGGCCGTGAGCGCGGCGGTCCCGTACAGGCCCGTGGGGTCGATGTCCAGCCGCCAGCGCAGCAAGGCGGTGGCCAGCACGCTGCCGGCCAGCATCGCGAAGCCGCCGGTCACCACGGCCAGCAGGGTGTATTCCCAGATCAGCACGCGGCGCAGGCTGGCGTGGCGCGCGCCGATGGCATGCATCACCGTGGCGTCGTAGATCTGGCGTGAGCGGCTGGCCGCCACCACGCTGGCCAGCACCAGCAGGCTGGCGGCCAGGCATACGCCGGCCACCACCCCCAGCCCGCCGGTGGCACGGCCCATCAAGGCGCGGGTCTCGCGCAGCACGGCTTCGGTGCGCACGCTGGCCACCGCCGGCAAGGCCTGCGCCACCCGTTGTTGCGCGCCAATGGCCGTGTCGGGGGCCAGGTAGGCCGCGCCCACATGGCGGGTGATGTGGGCGTCGAGCGCGCCATCGCTGAACATCGCTTCCAGCCACAGCCGCGCCTGCGTGCGGCGCTGGCCGTAGATGGCCGCGAGCGTGGCATCGACGTTGTTGCCGGTGATCTCGAAACGCAGCCTGTCACCCACCTTCAGGCCCAGCTGGTCGGCCTCGCGGTCTTCCATCGCCACCAGGGGCGGGCCGCGGTAACCGTCGGGCCACCATTGACCGCGCTGCACCACCACGTCGTCGACATTGCCGGCGCGGGTGCTGAGCTTCTGTTCGTCGCGGGCTTCGTCGGCACGGCCGGCGTCGGCGCTGTCGCGCAAAGCTTCGCCGTTGACGCCGACGATGCGCCCCAGTACCAGCGGTGCGGTCTGCAGCCGCTGCAGGCCGGGGCCGGCCTCCAGAGCCTGGCGCAGCATGGCCAGCTGCTCGGTCTGAACGTCATAGAACACC
>JBBQOR010000762.1:0-1535 GCA_038331055.1 Burkholderiales bacterium | reverse complement strand
GAGCATGCCCAGGAACTGTGTGCAATGCCAGCATGGGGTACGGGCGTCTTGCCACGGTTGGAAGTGAGGCTGCATCCGGTAACGGTACGCCAACGCTGGCTCGCAGCGTGACCTCGTGATTTGAGCCCAGCGGAGCCCATCGGGACGCTGTCTTTGCCGGCACGGTAACGGGCAATGATTGAGAGTCCGCTGGCTGCGGGGAAGGAACAGCCGGCGGTCTAGCTGGTCCTGCTGCTGGAAGCGCTGGAGCGGCGCGCCGACTTAACAACCCGCTGAGCTACCCCGAACGAGGGTGCATTTTCCAGATGATGGGTTCTTTGATGGGTAGAACCGTAAATAGTGGCCATCTTTACAGGTAAGCATGGCGGAGGGGGCGGGATTCGAACCCGCGGTGGGCTGTTAACCCACACATGCTTTCCAGGCATGCGACTTAAGCCGCTCATCCACCCCTCCGCAGGGAAAGCCGACAAAGTTTAGCCGACGGCGCTGACGGCCTTCTGCCGCAACCAGTCCAGCAGCAGGTACTCCAGCGCCTTCACGTGCGTGCTTTCCAGCACCACCGGTGGCGCGCAGCCGGCGTCCCAGGCCTCTTTCCAGCGCAGCGCGCAGACGCACCAGCGATCGCCGGGCTTCAGGCCGCGAAAGCGGTACTCGGGGCGCGGGGTGATGAGGTCGTTGCCTCGCTCCATCTGGAAGTTCAGGAACTCCACCGACATGCGCGCGCAGACCACGTGGCTGCCCTGGTCGTCGTCGTCGGTGTTGCAGCAGCCGTCGCGCCGCCAGCCGGTCAGGGGGTCGTAGCTGCACGGCACCAGTTCGCCGCCCAGCACGTTGTGCGCCGGATCCACCACTTTGGCGCTCAACTGCGCGGTGCCACGCTGCCGGGCTTGAGCAGCGTCATGGCTGTGCCGATCAGGGCCGCGACCTCGCTCATGTTGCCGGGCACGATCATCGTGTTGTTCTTCTGCGCTAGCTGTCCGTAAGCCTCGACCGCCTTCTCGGCCACCTTCAGTTGCACCGCCTGCTGGCCGCCTGGCTCGTTGATGGCCGCCGCGATCTTGCGGATGGCGTCGGCGGTGGCGTCGGCGACGGCGGTGATCGCCGCGGCTTCGCCCTGCGCGTTGTTGATCTCGGCCTGCTTCTCACCCTCGCTGCGGGCGATGAAGGCCTCCCGTTCGCCGGTGGCAATGTTGATCTGCTCTTGCCGGCGGCCTTCAGAGGCCGCGATCAGCGCCCGCTTCTCGCGCTCGGCGGTGATCTGCGCCTGCATGCTGCGCAGGATCTCGGCCGGCGGCGTCAGGTCCTTGATCTCGTAGCGCAGCACCTTCACGCCCCAGGTCAGCGCGGCTTCGTCGAGCGAGTTGACGATGCTCGCGTTGATCATGTCGCGCTCCTCGAAGGTCTTGTCGAGCTCCATCTTGCCGATCACGCTGCGCAGCGTGGTCTGAGACAGCTGCGTGATGGCGACGATGTAGTCGCTGCTGCCGTAGCTGGCCCGCATCGGGTCGGTGACCTGGAAGTACAGGATGCCGTCG
>JBBQOR010000761.1:0-1535 GCA_038331055.1 Burkholderiales bacterium | reverse complement strand
GACCTTCTTCGGCGCAGCCGTCGCCGACTTCTCTGCGACCTTCGATTCCGATCCGATTGCCGACTGCGGCGGTTTCGTACCCTCCGGTGGCTCCAGCCGCATGCGATGGCTGCGGTGATCGGACGGGCCGCCGGGGCGTGACAGGTTGCGCGCGGTGTTGACCAGCGCCATGTGGGTCAGCGCCTGGGGGAAGTTGCCGAGCTGGCGACAGGCCACCGGGTCGTACTCCTCGGCCAGCAGGCCGACGTCGTTGCGCAACGCCAGCAGGCGCTCGAACAACGCCACGGCCTCGGCCTGCCGGCCGCACAGCGCCAGGCAGTCGGCGAGCCAGAAGGAACACGGCAGGAAGTGGCCTTCGCCCGGCGGCAGGCCGTCGACGCCCGGCCGGGTGCGGTAGCGCGCAACCAGACCGTCGATGTAGAGGTCGCGCTGCACCGCGGCCACGGTGCCGTGGATGCGCGCGTCCTTGGCCGGCAGGAAGCCGACGATCGGCAGCAGCAGCAGGCTGGCATCGACCTCCTTGGACCCGTAGTACTGCACGAAGGTCTTGCGCTCGGTGTCGTAGCCATGCCGGCAGATGTCGGCGTGGATCTTCTTGCGCAGCGCCCGCCAGGTGGCCACCGGGCCTTCGAGCTTGTACTTCTCGACGTCGGCGATGGAGCGGTCGAACGCGACCCACGCCATCACCTTTGAATGGGTGAAATGGCGCGGCTCACCGCGCACTTCCCAGATGCCCTGGTCGGGCTTGTTCCAGGTCTCCTCCAGCGACTCCAGCAGCTTCTTCTGGAACTGCCAGGCGTCGGCGATCGGCTCGAGCCCGGCGGCGCGCGCCAGCGACAGCGTGTCGACGAGTTCGCCGTGGACGTCGAGCTGGAACTGACCCGCAGCGCCGTTGCCCACGCGCACCGGCAGCGAACCCTCGTAGCCTGCCAGCCACGGCAGCTCGATCTCGAAGAGCGAGCGCTCGCCACTGACGCCGTAGAGGATCTGCAATTCCTCGGGCCGGCCGGCCGCGCAGCGCAGCAGCCATTCGCGCCATGCGGTGGCCTCTTCGCGATAGCCGGCGAGCAGCAGGGCGTAGAGCGTGAAGGTGGCGTCGCGGACCCAGCAGAAACGATAGTCCCAGTTGCGCACGCCGCCGATGCGCTCCGGCAGCGACGTCGTCGGCGCCGCGACGATGCCGCCGGTGGGCTTGTGGATCAACGCCTTGAGCGTGATCAGCGAGCGCTGCACCGCATCGCTCCAGCGGCCGTCGTAGGTCGAGCGCGCGCACCACTCCTTCCAGCCGCGCTCGGTCGCGACCAGCGCGGCATGTGGATCGATCGGCAGCGGCGCCGGCAGGTGCGACGCGAAGGCAGTGGCGACGAAGGTGAGGCGCTCGCCGCGGGACACCGTGAAATCGGCCAGCGTGCGGAAATTCTCGCCACGGGTCTCGACCTCGCAGCGCACCTCCACCGAGAGCGGACCGCCGGTGGCCAGCAAGGTGCCGTCGACGCGCCGCAGCCACGGCACGACGTGGCCGTAGCCGAAACGCA
>JBBQOR010000760.1:0-1536 GCA_038331055.1 Burkholderiales bacterium | reverse complement strand
GTGCTGGCGTGGCTGCCCGAAAGCACGATGCCCTTGGGCGCGAAGTCGCGGATGAACTCGTCGCTGACGTCGTTGGGATGGATCTCGCAGTAGACATGCGCTTCGCGGATGCGGCGCGCGATCAGCTGGGTGACTTGCGATCCGAAGTCGAGGATCAGGATGCGGTCATGCATGGGTCGAGGCCGCGGCGGCGGCAAGTCGGGCGCGGCGCTGGCCGCGGAAGTGCGAGACGGCAAACCACAACGCCAGCGCCTGCAACGCGGCGCAGAAGTAGAACGGTGCGCCCATCCGCCAGTCGCCCGGCGGGAAGTGCGAGACGGCGCCCAGCAAGGGTGCGCCCACCGCCGGCGCGACGGCAGCGGTCAGGCTGGTCAGCGAGCCGATCGCGCCCATCGTCTGGCCCTGCTGGCTGGCGTCGGCGGCACTGGAGAACAGACTCTGCATGGTGGCCGACACCGTCATGCCCAGCAGGTTGACCCGGATGACGACGTACATCATCCAGCCCTCCCACACCAGGCCCAGCACCGCCAGGCGCTGCGGGCTCATCACCTTCAGCAAGCGCCCGAGCAACACGCCCTGGACCAGCGCCGACATCAGCCCGACCGCGAACAGCGACCAGCCGTTCTCGGTCGGGCCCCAGCCGAACTTGAAGGTCGTGTACAGCACCCAGGTGGTGTAGAGCACCGCCTGCGCCATACCGGTGCAGGCAATCACCGCCACCAGCGGGCCGACGCCGCGCAGCTGCGTGAGCTGGCGCAGCGAAGCCACCGGGTTGGCACGCCGCCACTCGAACGGGCGCCGCTGCGCCAGCGGCAGCGACTCGGGCAGCACGAACCAGCCGTAGGCGAAGTTCAGCAGCGCCAGCGCGCCGGCAACGAGGAACGGCAGGTGCAGGTCGATGCCGCCGAGCAGCCCGCCCATCACCGGGCCGAGGATGAAGCCGATGCCGAACATTGCGCCCAGCAAACCGAAGCGGCGCGCGCGCTCCTCGGGCGGCGTGATGTCGGCCACGTAGGCGTTGGCCACCGCCGCGTTGGCCTGCAGCAGGCCGCCCACCAGCCGCACGGCGATCAGCACCCACAGGGCCGTCGCCAGCGCGGTGGCGAAGAGGTTCAGCGCCAGCCCGCAGAAGCCGATCAGCAGCACCGGGCGGCGGCCGTAGCGGTCAGACAACGCGCCCAGCACCGGCGCGCCGAAGAAGTTGGCCACCGCGAAGGCCAGCACCACGGCGCCGTACCAGAAGGCGTGCTGGCTGGGATCGCTGGCGAACTTGCCCACCAGCGGCGGCAGCACGGGCACGATCAGGCCGATGCTGACCATGTCGATCAGCACGGCGATCATGATGAAGCGCATCGCCGCCGGGCGGCGGACAGGCGGGGAAGTCTCTGCGGTGCTCACTCGGCGCGGTAGTTCGGCGCTTCCTTGGTGATCTGCACGTCGTGCACGTGGCTCTCACGAATGCCGGCGGTGGTGATCTCGACGAACTGGGCCTTCTCCTGCATCTCGGCGATGCTGGCGCAGCCGCAGTAGTGCATC
>JBBQOR010000759.1:0-1538 GCA_038331055.1 Burkholderiales bacterium | reverse complement strand
TCCGGCCCGTGGCGGTAATCATCGGCAATTGCAGGTCCCACTGATCGCCGCTGGCGATGGCCCTTTCCACCGCCGCCTGCACCACCGGTCGTGCTTCGGGCGCATAGAACTTCAGCGCTTCGTCCAGGTTGGGCTGATAGTCCACCGGTACATCGTGGATGCGACACGTCTCCGCCGACCAGGTGATCTCCTGCGTGACCAGATTCACTTCCCAGCCACCGACCCCGGCCAGTCGGCCGGTCCGTTCCAGAAAGATTTCGCTGTCACGCAATTTCTGCGTCAGCATCTCCTCCTTGTGCATCTGTCGCCGCAGGGCCGATGCCTCGCGCTCCAGAGCGGCATGTTCATTGATCCCGTAACGACGCAACTCGAGCGCCCGCGCCGCCGCCTTGGCCAGCGCCCGCAGAGTGTTTCGCTGGCGCTCGTCCAGCGAGCCGGGCTGGTGATCGATCACGCACAACGAACCCATGCACATGCCATCGCTGAGGATGATCGGCGCACCCGCGTAGAAGCGAATATCCGGCGCGCCGGTAACCAGCGGGTTGTCGGCGAAACGGGGATCGTCTCGCGCGTCGATGATCTCCATCAAATCCGGGCCGAGCATGGCGTGCGCGCAGAACGCATTGTCACGGGAAGTTTCGCTGACGCCGGGCAGCCCCACGTTCGACTTGAACCACTGGCGCCCCGCATCGATCAGGCTGATCAGCGCAATCGGCCGCCCGGTCACCGCAGCCGCGGCGGCGGTCAATGCATCGAACAACGGCTCGGCCGGTGTATCCAGCACGGCCAGCGACTGCAATCGCTGCAGGCGCCTCGCTTCGTCTCTCGGAATGGCTGCAGCAGGCATGAGACCGGTCTACCTCTCGGGGGGCATCGGCGCAAACCATCCTACCTCAGCGATGCGGCAGGCGCCGCACCAGGCGTTTTCCCCGAAGGGCCATCGGCGAAGATCAGCGCATCGATGGCGACAGCACTTACAGACGACCCAGCAACCAGAGGATCAGGATAACAGCCAGGATGACGCCGAGCAGGCCGCTTGGCCCGTAGCCCCAGGAACGTGAATGGTTCCATGTCGGCAAGCCCCCGATCAGTGCAAGGATCAAGACAACAATCAGGATGGTCATCAGCATGCGGGTTTCCTCGGTTGGAGAGACGACGTGGTCCGTCGTGCCAGCATGGTGCCTGTCCATGCCGTGGACAGCCCGTGACGGAAGCCCCAGCGACGACTTCACTTCAACATGCAGCCGCTTGCCTGCCCCGCGGCAGCAGTCTGCGCAGGCACGCCAGCCAGCGCATCAGAAGCTGCCCTCGGCCTGCACGGCCGCTGCCGACCGGGTCGCGACGCGAGCCGCCTGCCGGCGCTCGCGCAGCTGCAGAAAAGGTCGTTCCACCAGGTAGTGCAAGCCTGTGCCCAGCAACAGCACCGCCAGCGCATACAACGCAAACAGCAACGCGCCGTGCCCCCGCAGTGGCGTAGCGAACGTCTCTTGCACCAGATGAAAGGCGATCTTGTGGCTGAGGTAAAGGCTGTAGGAGAT
>JBBQOR010000758.1:0-1542 GCA_038331055.1 Burkholderiales bacterium | reverse complement strand
TGTGCAGGAAGGCGACGTCTTTGGCGCGGGTTGCGTTGTTGGTGGTCGAGCCGCATTCGATGTCGACGGTGCCGTTCTGCACCAGTGGGATGCGGTTCTGCGAGGTCACCGGCTGGTACTTGACGTCCAGCTTGGCCATGCCGAGCGACCGTTGGATGTCGGCCAGCACACGCTGGCAGACCTCGACGTGGAAGCCGGCGTACTTGCCGTCGCCCAGGGTGTAGGACAACGCGCCTGAGGACTCACGCACGCCCATCGAGGCAGTACCCTGTTCCTTGATCTTGGCCAGCGTGTCGGCCTGTGCGGCGCTGGCAGCGAGCAGTGCCGCAAACAGAAAGAGAGGTTTCTTGACGGTCATGGAGGTCCCCAAGTGAGTGGATGAACGGTGCGCCGGCTGGGTCGCGGGCCAGAAGAGGGGCGAGGCTAGGGCGCGCAGTGTGCCGCGACGCTCGGTGCAAACCCGGACAGCTGTCACGTCAAGTACGCAAGCACAAACCGGGCCAGAAATCTCAAGCCGCCGGGCGCGGCCTGCCCGCGGCGCTTTCGAGAAACTGCCACAGCGCCACCGCGCCGGCCTTCGCATGGCGTGCCACTTCGATGCGCTCGCGGTAGATGCGCACCTCCATGGTCAGCTCGAAGCTGCCGGCGGGCGCGGCCGGCATCAGCGTGCCAGCGCGCAACTCCTTTTGCACCGAACTGGCAGGCAGGAACGCCAGGCCGTGGCCCTCCAGCGCCATCGCCTTCAGGCCCTCGGCCATGTCGGTCTCGTAGACCGCATCGAGCGCCAGCGGTTGCGGCGCCGCCTTCAGCACCTGCTCCACCAGTCGCGCCATGTAGGCCCCGGAGGCGTAGGCCAGAAAGGGTTGCGGGCGGCGTGCGCTGCCGGGCAGGCTGAACAGGGGCGCGCCGTCGGCGCCGGGCTTGGCATAGGGCGCCAGCGTCTCCTGGCCGAGCGAGAGCATCTGGTAGCGCTCGGGCGCCAGTTGCAGCGGCTGCGAGGCGTGGTGGTAGGCGATCAGCAGGTCGCAGCCGCCCTCCGTCAGCCGCAGCACGGCGTCGTGCACGTTGAGCGCGATGAGCCGGCTCTTGACCACGCCGAAGCGCTCGCGCAGGTTCATCAGCCAGTGCGGGAAGAAGCTGAAGGCCAGGGTGTGCGGCACGGCGAACTCGATCGTGTCCTGCGCGGCAGCCTGCTGGCTGCGCGCCTGGAGGCGGGCCGCCTGCAGCGCGCCGAGGATCTCCAGCGCCTGGCCGTGCAGGGCCACGCCGGCGGGCGTCAGGCGGGTCGGGTAGGACGAGCGATCGACCAGATCGGTGCCCGCCCAGGCTTCCAGCGCCTGGATGCGGCGCGAAAACGCCGGCTGCGTGACATGCCGCAACTGCGCCGAGCGCGAGAAGCTGTGCGTCTCGGCCAGGCTCACGAAGTCCTCGAGCCAGCGGGTTTCCACGGGCAAAGTGTATCCAGCCGGCCGCGAAGGACCTCCAGACGTGGGGTCTGACCGCCCGAACCCCCGCACTTGCAGGGGCCCCGGCCCTCGCCTG
>JBBQOR010000757.1:0-1556 GCA_038331055.1 Burkholderiales bacterium | reverse complement strand
CCGGCGCCGCAGACGTGCCCGCGCTCGCCAGCGCCGCCACGCCAGCCGATGCGGCGGCCCGGGCGACGGGTGGAGTCGTGGCTGGTTCGCTTTCGACTGCCGATGAGGCACGGGCGGCCTGCGGTCCGGTGGTTGAGTCATCCGGCCGCGAACGGCCGGCAGCGACACCCGCCGTCTTCGCGCCGCGGTCGGCCATGTTGGGCGTCGTCGCCGGAGGCGCGGCGGCGGCCATGTCGGACCCCGTGGCGGTGGCGGCTGGCGCGCCGGTCGACGGTATGCCGATGCGGCCTGGCGCCCGGTCGGCCGCCCGCAGCGTGCGCGCGTCGGGGGCGTTCGGCACCTGGGCCGGCGCGGGCCCGGCCGCAGGCACCGGCGCGGCATCGATCAGGGGAGCCGCAACGGCGCCGAGGTGGATGCCGACCAGTGGCTGATCAGCGATGCCGCCCAAGGTCTGCACAGCGGCCGCGAGGCCGGGCTCGGCCGCGTCGGCGTGGGCGTCGGCGTCGCGCGGCCTGGCCCGCTGCGTCGGAGCCTCTGGCATGGCGTGCGGCGTCGTGGTGTGCAGGACATGCCCGGCGCGTTGAAGCGCCCGCGCGAAGCTCGGGCCGGTGGTCTTCGCGCTGCCCTCGTGAGCGGGCGCGGCATCGGCGGCGGCCCCGATGGGCAGCAGTGTGGCGGGGGCGGAACTGGCGTGGCGGGGATGGACTGCGTCGATCATCTGGGCAAGGGCGGGTGCGCGTTGGAAGGAAATGAAGTGCCGCGGCAGCCGCCGGCGGTGACGATTGCGAAGGCGCAGGCCGTGCTCATTGCACCCGTTGCCCGCTGCCCAGCGGCCCGCGCTGCGAGTGGCGTTGCGCCAACTCGTCGCTGGCGCGCTGGTCGCGGCGGGTGGTCAGCAGTTGCGCCTCGGCCAACCGGCGGTCGATCAGCTTGCGCACGGCGCCCACGCGCCGCTCACGCGAGACCACCAGTGCCTGCGCCTGTTCGGCGGCGATCTCGGCTTGGGCCAGCAGCACGTCCTGCTGCCGCACGGCGTCGTCCAGCCGGTCCATGAAGCTGCGGTAACACTGCACGATCTCCGGCCGCCCCTCGAGGCCGAACTGCGTGGTCCAGCGCTGCTGGTACTCGACACGGTAGGTCTGCAACTGGGCCGCCTGCGCGCGCTGGCGCCCGGCCGCCATCTGGGCGCGGTGCGCGTCGGCCAGCGCGGCATCGCGTTCGGCCTGGGTGCGTTCGAGCAACAGCAGCAGCGTACGGGTGTCGTGACGACTCATCGGGGTCCTTGGTGACTTCTGTAGTGATCAGGCCGACACCACGGCGGCCAGCACGCTGCGGCTGGTCTCGAGGGTCGCGCGTTCGTGCATGTCCTGCTGCAGCAGGGCGTTGATCTGCGGCTGCAGCCGTACGGCGCTGTCCAGGTCGGGGTCGCCGCCGGGTGCGTAGGCGCCCAGCTGGATCAGGTCGCGTGCCTTGCCCAGCTTGGCCACCAGCATGCGCAGACGGCGCGCCTGCGCCTGCTGCTCACGCGGCGTCACTGCGGCCATCACGCGCGAGAT
>JBBQOR010000756.1:0-1556 GCA_038331055.1 Burkholderiales bacterium | reverse complement strand
AGGTAGCGTTCGGTGCGATGCACGGCCAAGCGTCCGGCGTTCTCGAACGACTGGCGCAGCGCCGCTTCGCTGATGCGCGGCTCGGCGATCACGCTGCGCAGCCCGCTGGCCAGCACGCTGCCCAGCACTGAACTGGCTTCTAGCTTGCCCACTGTGTCGGCCGACGGCAGGCTGTTGCGCGAGATGCCCATCACTTCATCGAGCAGCCGCGGCGGCGCGACGGCGGAAGTGCGCAGTTTGTAGAACCGTTCGATGACCAGCGCCAGCGCCAGCACCGAGCACAGGATCAGCGGCCAGATCGGCCAGCCGGCGGCTTGTATGATGGACAGCAAGAGTGGTTTGCGGCGGGTTTGCGGCGGGTTTGCGGCGTTGGCGGTTCGGCAGGCGCGGATTATGTCCGATGCCTCCAGCCCTCTTCGTGTGGACATGCAAGCGGCGAAGCGCCCTGTGGACAAGACTGTGGGAATCCGCCACCCAGCCGTGCTGCTGCGGCCAGCGGCGCCGCAGCCAGGGGCTTCCTCGAGTCAGGCGCGGGCGTTTTTCTTCAAGGGCGACAGGCACTTGCACCACAGCATCCGAGCCAGCGCCTGTTTTTCGCCGGAGGGCGCCGCCCGGCGCCGATTTGTGGAGTTCCGTCGTGGCTGAGGCCGGCGAGGGCGCCGCGCCACGGCTGGTCTGGGGTGTCTCCGCGCTGTTGCTGGCCACCGGCGACATGCTGCAGGCACGCTTCGGCGCCGTCGCCGTGCGTGGCGAGATTTCTGGCTTCATGCGCGCCGCCAGCGGGCACTGCTACTTCAACCTGAAAGACGCCGACGGTGCCGCCGGCCTGTTGCGCTGCGCGATGTTCCGCCGCGCCGCGGTGCTGCTGGACTTCACGCCGGCCGATGGCCAGCAGGTCGAACTGCGCGGGCGCATCGGCGTCTATGAGCCGCGCGGTGAGTTGCAGCTGGTGGCCGAGTCGCTGCTGCGCATCGGCGCCGGCACGCTGTACGAAGAGTTCCTGCGCCTGCGTGACCGGCTGCAGGCGCAGGGCCTGTTCGATGCGTCGCGCAAGCGTTCTCTGCCGCGGCACGCGCGCGCGGTGGGCATCGTCACCTCGCTTGCGGCGGCGGCGCTGGGTGCGGGGGGGCCCTGCTTCCCCCGCCCCGCGCCGCTTCCGCCGCTGGTCCCCTCCCCGCCGCCGTTGCACGGCCCCGACGCCCCGACGGCGCTGGTGGCCGCGCTGCAGCAGGCCGCCGACCGCGCCGAGGTGGACCTGCTGCTGCTGGTGCGTGGCGGCGGCTCGCTGGAAGACCTGTGGGCCTTCAACGACGAGCGCGTGGTGCGGGCCGTGGCGGCCTCGCCGCTGCCGCTGATCTGCGGCGTGGGCCATGAGACCGACGTGACGCTGTGCGACTTGGCCGCCGACCTGCGCGCGCCGACGCCTACTGCCGCCGCCGAATTGGCGAGCCCGGCGCGAGACGATCTGGCGGCACAGCTCGACGCGCTGCAGGCCGGCGCGCAGCGCGCAGTGCGCCGGCGTCTGGATGTGCAGGCGCAGCGCCTGGACACCTTGG
>JBBQOR010000755.1:0-1557 GCA_038331055.1 Burkholderiales bacterium | reverse complement strand
GCTCTGCCGCTGCCCCAGGGTCAGCTTGCTATCGCTGCCGCGCTCGATCCTACGCAGGAGATGACCGGCCTCAGTGTCAATCAATTCGGGACGGCCTATTTCCGTTACACCGCCCAGGCAGCCAGCACCGTCACGCTCAAGTTCAGCGGCAGCCCGACCACGCCGCATCTGCCGATGCCGGCTGACCGCGACCCCGCCGACACGTTCTACTGGTCTGGACGCGGCGACGACACCAACCCGACGCTGACCCGCCCTGTCGATCTCAGGGGCGTGTCCTCGGCGGCGCTCACGTTCGACGCCTGGTACGATCTGGCCTACGGTTGGAATTACGCTTACGTCTCGGTTTCCACCGACGACGGCACTACGTGGAAAGCACTCCCCGCTTCCAGCAGCGAGCCGTACAACCTCTACGGCACCGCCTATGGGGCGGGATTCACCGGCCTCAGCAGCCCGGACAAGCCGCACCCTTTCCCGGTTCTGGGCGTTCTCCTCAAGGCCGACGGCGTCAGTATCGTCGGCACGATCAGCGGCAGCGGCGCAGAGAAGGCCGGTATCCAGCCGGGCGACGTGATCATCGGCCACGATCATCAGGCATGGGCCGGCGCGCCTGACATTATCGGACTCCTCGGCGGATATACCCCCGGCGGCACGCTCAATCTCTACATCCAGCGCGGCACACAAAAGCTCGATGTGCCGATTGTGCTGGGTACGCGCACGGTCATTCCGCCGCCGCTCTGGCTGGCACAGTCCGTCGATCTGACACCCTACGCCGGGAAGCAAATCCTCCTGCGCTTCGAAGAAGTCGCCTTCCCCGGGCGCGAAGATCAGGGCATCGCCATCGATAACCTCGCCATCCCGGCCCTTCAGTGGGCGGACGATGGCTCCGGTTGGACAAATAATGGTTGGAATACGGTCGATAATCAGGTGGCGCAGCGTTGGATTGTCCAGGCGGGCACCAGCGGCACCCAGGCCCATTATCCGCGTGTGCAGCACTGGATCGGCGTGGACGACAACGCGACTGAGGGAGAATGGAAGCTCTCGCTCGACGCGGGCGAGACGCTGACAGTCGCTGTCTCCGGCGCCAACGACGACACGACCGAGCGCGCCACATTCAGCCTGGGCTTCAAGGCCGTCAACGCGGCGCAGTAACGCGGCAGTATAATCGGTTTTGGCACTAGCAGACTACTGACGGCTATCTTCCGAAAGCGTACTCGGTGAAATCGCAGACGTGCTGGTAGCCGATTTGCTGGTAGATGTGGTTGGAAGTCGGGTTGCGCGCGTCGGTGAACAGGAAGCAGAAGCGCCGCCCTCCGTCCAGCAGCGCCTGGCTCGCCCCGGCAACGCAGGCACTAGCATAGCCACGCCCGCGACGCTCCGGCGGCGTGTACACCGGGCCGATGCGGATGCCATGCGGCGTCGGGCCGCCGTAGCCGAGGAAGGAAACCGGCCCGCCGTCGTCCCAGACGTAATAGCCCCCCGCCTGTGACTTCAAGCGCGCCTGCACCGCCCGCTCAACATCGTCCATGCGATGCTCATCATCGGGGAACGCCTCGTGCC
>JBBQOR010000754.1:0-1557 GCA_038331055.1 Burkholderiales bacterium | reverse complement strand
TGACGACCACCTGGCGGTACAGGACGCGATCCGCAATTTCGTGCAGGCCGAGGTCGCGCCGCACGCCGCGCAATGGGACCGTTCAGCCACCTTCCCCGCCGCGGCGCTGAAGGGTCTGGCTGGCCTGGGTTGCTACGGCGTGGCCGTGCCGGACGAATGGGGCGGCGCCGGGCTCGACTACCTGGCGCTGGCGCTGATCCTCGAAGAGATCGGCGCCGGTGACGGCGCCACCAGCACCATCGTCAGCGTCAACAACTGCCCGGTGTGCTCGATCCTGATGGCCTTCGGCAACGACGACCAGAAAGAGCGCTTCCTGAAGCCACTGGCGCGCGGCGAGATGCTTGGCGCCTTCTGCCTGACCGAGCCGCATGTCGGCTCTGAAGCCGGCGGGCTGAAGACCACGGCGCGCCGCGAGGGCGAGGCCTACGTGCTCGACGGCGTCAAGCAGTTCATCACCAGCGGCAAGAACGGCGACGTGGCGATCGTCATGGCGGTGACCGACAAGGCCGCCGGCAAGAAGGGCATCAGCGCCTTCATCGTGCCGACCCGAACCCCAGGCTACAGCGTGGCGCGGATCGAGGACAAGTTGGGCCAGCATGCCAGCGACACGGCGCAGATCGTGTTCGAAGATTGCAGGGTGCCCGCTGCGAACCGCCTGGCCGAAGAAGGCATGGGACTGAAGATCGCGTTGTCGGGTCTGGAAGGCGGGCGCATCGGCATCGCCAGCCAGGCGGTGGGCATGGCGCGTGCAGCTTTCGAAGCGGCCTTGCGCTACAGCAAGGATCGCAGCAGCTTCGGGCAGCCGATCTTTCAGCACCAGGCGGTGCAGTTCAAGCTGACCGACATGGCGACCCAGATCGAAGCCGCACGGCAGTTGATCTGGCATGCCGCCAGCCTGAAGGACGCGGGTCGGCCGTGCCTGAAGGAAGCGGCGATGGCCAAGCTCTTTGCCAGCGAGATGGCCGAGCGGGTCTGCAGCAGCGCGATCCAGGTCTTCGGCGGCTACGGCTACCTCAACGACTTCCCGGTGGAGCGCATCTACCGCGACGTGCGGGTGTGCCAGATCTATGAAGGCACGTCCGAGGTGCAGAAGATCCTGATTGCGCGAGGGCTGTGACCCCCCCCCGAAGCGCCTTCGGCGCTCCCCCCCAGGGGGGCACCCCCAGCGGCCCGGTGGAGCCGGTTCCGCGGCGGTTGCTCGACGCGTCTGACGGCGTTCTGCGTTTCGATGAAGGCGTGGCGCGGCGCGTGCTGCTGGTGCAGGCTTTCGAATCCAGTGCGGATCCGGCCGGTGACCCGCTGTGGAGTCCCGACGACCGCGCCTGGGCCACGCGGCTGACGCGCGAAACCGAGCCGGCCGACACGCCTGCGGCCGCGTTCCTGCAAGCCCGCGCCGGCCATGCGCTGCAGCGGCTGGCGCCGCGCGACCCGGCGATAGGGCGTGCCCTCACGCGCCGCCGCTGGCGCGGCGCCTGGGTTGTGGCGGCGCTTGCGATCGGCCTCGTCGCTGGCATCGCCGCCGACGCAATCGGCAGCGGGCAGGAGATCAACCTGCTG
>JBBQOR010000753.1:0-1561 GCA_038331055.1 Burkholderiales bacterium | reverse complement strand
CCTGCTGGTCGGCTTCTGGCTGTTGTCCTCGGTTGCCCGGCGGCGCAGTTTGCCGCGCCCCGGCTGGTCGCCCGTTTTCATCCCGGTGATCGGTTTCCTGATTGCCACCGGCCTGACCGCTTTCAATGCACTGTCGATGAGCGCCTGGCTGACCGAATGGCTCAAGTGGGTCTCGATTCTGCTGCTGATCGCCGTCTGCCTCGACCTGGGCAACTGGCAGTGGATCATCTTCGCGCTGGTGCTGTCGGGAGTCGCCAACGCCATCATCGGCATTTACGAGTTTTTCGGCGGCAGCGGCGCGCTGGTGCTGCTGGTCGCCAATCGCTTCTTTCGCGCCTTCGGCACATTCGGCCAACCGAACCCTTTTGGCGGCTTCATGGGGCTGCTCGCGCCCATTGCCATCATGGCGGCGCTTGGCTACGGCGTTCGCCTGTCGGCGAAGCGGCGCGCAGGGCAGCACCTGCGTTCGCCCGATTTCGCGCTCCCGGCCTTCTACGGCCTCTCCGCCGCGATACTGGTCGTCGGCCTGGTTTTCTCGTGGAGCCGCGGCTCGTGGCTGGGGCTGGCCGCCTCGCTCGGCGCGATGCTGCTGGCGCTGCCGCGTAAGTGGTGGCACGGGGTCGCGCCGCTGGCGCTGGTCGTGCTGGTTGTCGTCGCGCTCTGGCTGACCGGCAGCTTACCCGCCTCGGTTATCAGCCGCGTCCAGAGCGTTACCGACGAGATCGCCGCCTTCAGCGACGTGCGCGGCGTGGACATCACGCCCGCCAATTACGCCAACGTCGAGCGTCTTGCGCACTGGCAGGCCGCCATCAACATGGCGACGGCGCACCCGGTGCTTGGCGTCGGCTTCGGCAATTACGAGGTCGCCTACCCGCTCTACAGCCTGCTCAATTGGCCGCTGGCGCTCGGCCACGCGCACAATTACTACTTGAATGTTTTCGCAGAGGCTGGCATGATTGGGTTACTGAGTTATGTCGCTCTCTGGGGCTGCATCATGGCGCTGACGTGGCGCGCCCGCCGCCACCCTGACCCGCTGGCGCGGCTGATACTCGTCGGCCTATTCGGTTCGTGGGCGTATCTCGCCGTCCACAGCCTGACGGATAACCTGTACGTCAACAACCTGTTCCTGCACCTGGGAGTCATGCTCGGCGTGCTGGCCGTGCTGCAAAGAATTGGATGCGTGAGGATCGAATGACCACGATTAGACGTACCGCTGTTCGCAACCCGCTGGACGGCCCGATTGACGCGATTGCCAACCGCTTCGGCGACAAAGCCAAGGAAGTCGAACGCTTTCTCAAATTCGCCGTCGTCGGGACGATTGGCGCGATTATCGATTCCGGCACGCTGTTTCTGCTGCAGGCCACGCTGCTGCCGCCGACGCTGCAAGACCCCGACTGGAACGTCGCTATCGCCCAGACGATTGCCTTCATCATGGCAATCCTCAGCAACTACCTGTGGAACCGCATCTGGACGTACCCCGATTCGCGTTCGCGTTCGTGGCGCAGGCAGATGATCCAATTCGGCTTCATCAGCTTCGTCGGCTGGGTTGCGCGCACCATCT
>JBBQOR010000752.1:0-1571 GCA_038331055.1 Burkholderiales bacterium | reverse complement strand
CGTAATCGCTGCGTATCCGGGCCGGCGCGGCGACGCCGGCCAGGGCGGCGGCCTCCAGCAGCCGGCCCGCCCCGTCGCCCAGGCGGCGCACGCGGGCCAGCACGGCGTCGCGCACGGTGGCGGCCATGGGCAGTTCGCGGTAGTCCTGCGTCACGTCGTCGAAAGGCGTGCGCCAGCGGCCCTGTGCATCCACCGCCAGTAGCGCGCGCTCGGCCAGGTCACGCAGGGTCTCGGCGATGAAGAAGGCGTTGCCGCCCGTGGCACGGGCCAGCCGCTCGGTGAAGCGGGCGGGGTCGGCCGCGCCGGACAGCCGCTGCACCAGTTCATAGATTGACGCCTGCGTCAGCGCCTGCATCGCCACCGGCACGGCGTCCAGCGTGTCGAGCAGCGCCTGCAGCCCGGAGACATCTTCGTCGCGGCAAACCAGCAGCTCGATCGGGCCCGATCCACGGGCACCGCCCGCCTCGCGCCGCCGCGCTGCCACGCGGGCCAGCAGCGCGCGGCTGTCGGCGTCGGCGTGGTGCCAGTCGTCGAGCACGATCGCGTCGAAGCTGTCTGTCGCCAGTGCAAACCAGGCCTGCAGGCAGGCTTCGTCCAGGCGCAGGCGCTCGCCGGCTGTCTTCAGCGGCGGTGGCGCGGGGCCCAGTTCTGGCAGCAGCCGGGTCAGTTCAGCCACCACCCAGGCAGGCAGGTCGCGCAGGTCGGGCGGCTGGCCGGCCAGCGCGCGCAGCGCCCGGGCGAAAGCGCCGAAGGCCACTTCACGGTCGCCAGGCCGACAACGCACCCACGCATACGGGCCTTGCGCAGCGGCGAAGTCGATCGCGAGCCGGGTCTTGCCGATGCCCGCTTCACCGCTGACCACGAGCGTGGCGCCTGCGGCCCAACCCGCCTGCAAACGCGCGACCTCGGCCTGGCGGCCCACGAACGGCAACTGCGCCGGCCAGGTTGGCGGCAAGGACACGGCCAAGGGCGATGTTGAGGGCGATGCGGCAGGCGGTGCTGCAAGCCATGCGGCAGGCGCTGGTGCCAGGACCGCGCTGGCGCTGGCGCCGGCATCGCCACGTAGCGACAGAGCCAGCGCCACGGTGTCTGCCATGGGCTGCAGGCCCAGCTCAGACGCCAGCAGGGCTTCACAACGCTCGAACTGGCGCAGTGCCGCTTCGCGCTGGCCGGTGGCAGCCAGCAGGCGCATGGCATCGCGGTGATAGCGTTCTTGCAAGCCGTCTTCAGTCAGCAGGGCTTGCACATGGGCCAGAGCCGCGGCCGTGTCGCCGCCTTCGACGGCCGCCGCTGCGGCGGCCTCGCGCGAACGCAGGCGCAGATGTGTGGCGCGCTCGCGTGCGGCAGCCAGCCAAGGCGCCCAGGCAGACTCGCCTTCGGCATGCAGACCTTCGGCAAAACGGCCCTGCCAGGCGGCCAACGCTGTCTCGGCCTCGCCGCCGGCCAGTGCGGCTTCCGCCAGCAGCAGGTCGCAGCGCAGGTCCGGGCCGGGCAGCAGGCGGTCGCCCTCGGCGCGCACGGCGTCTTGCGCGCCGGCTTCTCGCAGCCGCGCGAGTTCGCGGCGCAGGTTG
>JBBQOR010000751.1:0-1574 GCA_038331055.1 Burkholderiales bacterium | reverse complement strand
GTTTGTTCACGGTGTTGACTTCCGAGTAAAGCCCGAAGGCGCCAGCAGATGTGCCGGGGGTCCAGATGGGAACGGGCTGGCGCACCGATTCCCATCAGTTGGGCCACCAACCCCCCCTTGCTGGGGTGTGGGCCCCGGCCTGCAGCGTCGCCGATCCCGGGCTAGGATGGTGACCAATGTCTGCCCAGCCCCCTCATCCCGGCCCCGTCGTCACCGCCGATCCCGAACTGCTGCGCCAGACGGCGGCCCAACTGGTGCCGCTGTTCTATGCCGACCTGAAGCGACTGGCGCGCTGGGTGCGATACGACACCCGCGCCTCGGAAACCCTGCAGACCACGGCGCTGATCCACGAGGCCTACCTGAAGCTGCAGGCCACCCCAGCCTGGAACGACCGCCAGCACTTCATGCGCGCCGCCGCCATGGCCATGCGCCAGGTGCTGGTGGACGACGTCCGTGCGCGCCTGACGCAGCGCCGCGGCGAAGGCGCTGCGCATGTGCCACTGGAAGAAGCCGAACATGTGGCCGCACAAGACAGCGACGAACGTGTGCTGGCCATCGACGAGGCCCTGCAGCGCCTGGTGACGCTGAACCCGCGGCTGAGCCAGGTTGTGGAATGCCGCTACTTTGCCGGCTACACCGAAACCGAAACCGCCGAGGTGCTCGGCATCTCGGTGCCTACCGTTCAGCGCGACTGGGCCAAGGCCCGAGCCTGGCTGCACCGCGAACTGAGCACGGCCTGAAGGCCGCAGGCCAATCGTTTCAAGGCGCCGGCCAGCGGGTGCGCAGCGCCTGGGCCTGGGCCAGATAGGGAGCGGCGGGCGCACCTGCCTGGCGCCACACGGCCTCGGCCTGGTCGGCGCGCGCATGGGCCTGCGGCCAGTCGTTCTGCGCGGCGTGCCAGCGCGCCCGGGTCAGGTGGGCCACGCCCGTCAGCGGATGCGTCGGGCCCCACTGGGCCAGGGTGCGGCGGTCCAGTTCGGCCAGCGTGACGCGGGCTGCGTCCAACTGGGCCAGGGCGATCTGGGTTTCTGCCACACCGGCCATGGCCGCCAGGGTGTGCTGGCTGTTGGCGCCGGCGAACTGCTCACCGAGCGCCACCGCCTCCTGCAGCAGCGGCAGCGCCTCGGCCGCGGCACCGCGCCGCAACACCAGCTTGCCCAGGTTGTTCTGCAATGCCGCCTGCGCGGCCGACGGCGGCAGGTGGGCCCGGCGCAAGGTCAAGGCCTGGCGGAACAGGCGCTCGGCCTCGCTGGCACGGCCCTGGCGCAGTTCCAGCGCCGCCCAGTTGTTCAGCGTGTTCAGCGCGTCGCTGTTGCTTTCTGCGCGCAGCGCCTGCCACAGCGACCAGGCGCGCTCAAAGTCCTGCCGGGCGGCGTCCAGCTGGCCCGTGTGATATCGCGCCAGCGCCAGGTTGTTCAGCAAGGTAGCGGTTTCCACATGCTGTTCACCAGAAACAGCGATGCGTTCTGGCAGCGCAGCTTCGAGGATGCGCACGCTCTCTTCGGCCTGCCCCCGGGCCCGGGCCACCTGGGCCTGCACCAGACGGCTGTCCAGCAAGCGGCTGCGCCAGCGCG
>JBBQOR010000750.1:0-1581 GCA_038331055.1 Burkholderiales bacterium | reverse complement strand
GCTCACCGACCATGAAGGCGCCGAAGCCGACCACGGCCACCCCGGCGATCGACTGCAGCGAGGCGTTGATGTAATTCACGCGCGCCACGATCTCGCGCGTCTGCAGCGTGTTGCCGGCGATCGCCTGCGTCAGGCCTTCCCACTTGCGGCGGCTCCACGCTTCGGCGCCGAGTGCCTTGACCGTATCCAGCCCGTTCATGGTCTCGAACAGGTGGGCGGTGCGCTGCGTGCCTTCGCGCATGCCTTCGTTGACGCGGCGCGCCAGCGGCCCGCGCGCCACCCAGGCCACCATCAGCATCAGTGGCATCACCGCGAGCGGCACCGCAGCCAGCCAGCCGCCGACGAGCCAGATGACCAGCACGAAGAGCAGCACGAAGGGCAGGTCGCCCAGCAGCGTCAGCGTGCCGGTGGCGAAGAAGTCGCGCACCGATTCGAAATCACGCACGGTGTTGGCCAGCACGCCACCCGAGGCCGGCCGGCTGGACGCGCGCAGGCGCAGGCACTGGGCGAAGACCTGCGCCGACATCGCCACGTCCATGCGCCGCGCGGCAGATTCCAGCAGGTGGCTGCGCAGCATGCGCATCAGCAGCTCGAAGCCGATCAGCAGCGCCACCGCCACCGTCAGCACGCCCAGGCTGTTCAGCGCGTTGTTGGGGATCACGCGGTCGTACACCGCCATCGTGTAGAAGGGCACCAGCGCGCCGAAGACGTTCAGCGCCAGGGTGCCCAGCAGGGCCCAGCGGAAGATCCAGCGGTTGCGGTTGAAGGTGTCCCAGAACCAGCGGCCGGCGCGCGGCAGCGTGTAGAGCAGGCTGCGCTGGTCGAAGTGCATGGTCGGGCGGATGGCGAACCAGCGCCCGCCCGGCACCTCGCGCGCCACGGCGGCGGCGTCCATGCGCGTGCTGCCGTTCACGCCCGGCAGGTGGCAGTCGAAGCGGCCGTCGTCGTCGTGCCGCTGCAGCACCACCAGCGCGCGGCCATCGGCGGCCAGCAGCAGCGCCGGCAATTCGGTGGCCCGGCGCTGCGGCCTGGCCGGCAGCGGCGTAGCGCTGAGGCCGCTTTGCGTGCAGGCCTCGTCCAGCCGGTCGAACAGGCTGGCCGCTGGGCCCGAAGCAAGCAGCGCTTCGAGGCGCGACGCATGCACGGCAGTGCCCAGGAAGCCGGCCAGGAAGACGATGCTGTCGTACAGCGCCTGGCTGTGGGTCAAGGCGGGCGGCGCCAGCTCGGCAGGGGATGGGAGTTCGGTCATGGATGCGTTTCGGGCGCCTCGGGCATCAGCCAGGCTGCGCCGCCGAGCATGGCTGACGAATGCCGGGCCGGTCCGTCGATCTCAGGCCCGAAACACGGGCATTCGTGGCGCCCGCGCCCTCGGGCGCACAAACAAAAACAGGGAGGAGCCCGCTTTCGCAGGCCCCTCCCCTCGGACGCGGGTCAGGCGATTCAGGTCGCCAGGCTCAGCTGCTCGCGGTCCTCGCGCATCATCAGCGCGCACAACTGCCTGCCGGCTTCGCTGCCGTCCACAGTCCAGCTGGCCTGCTGCAACTGCATCTGCGCCATCGGACCCGCCGCGTCGGACGCGCC
>JBBQOR010000749.1:0-1582 GCA_038331055.1 Burkholderiales bacterium | reverse complement strand
GTGCGCGTGGCCCTGGGCAGCAGCGCGGTGGCCGCGCGCCCTGCGCTGCCGACCGTGCGGCCGTCGGGGCTGAGCACGTAATCGAGTTCGCTCACGGTCGAAGCCGCGCCGGCGTGGCGCGGCCGCGGCGGGATCTGCAGGACGAGGACGGACATGCGTGGGTCGGTTGCTCAGGCAGGGGGGCACTGCCTGAGGTGTTGGCAGACGAGCCGGCACGCGGGCAGGCCGGCAGCGAGCCGCATTGGACCAGAAGCCACGTGACTCATCGCGGCGGCGTCAGCCGCTCTGACCCGGCTGTTTCGACCATCGCGCTGCGCCTCTCGCGCGCCAGCACCACGATCTCGGCCGAGCCGCCGTTGCCGCGCCGCTCGAGCAGCGAGCGTTCCTCGACCACCCGGTCCTCCAGCCGCAGGCGGCCGCTGACTTCGAAGTGGCTGCTGGCGACGCCGACACGGCTGGCCTCCAGCGTCACGCCCTGCGGCAGCAGTTGCTGCGCATCGGTCAGCGCACGAAAGGGCTGGCGCTCCCGGCGCGCCACCAGACGCTCGGCGCTGCCGCTGTCGAGCTTGTCGACCACCGCCGCCAGCACCACCGCCGAGGCGGTATTCAGGTTCACCGGCGTGCGCTGCGGCAGCAGCACCAGCACCTCGTGCAATGCCGGGATCAAGGCAGCATCGACGCCCAGCCAGACGAGTTGCTCGATGCGCCGCGGCGCCAGCGGCGTTTCGGCCAGGTCGGGCCGCGCCGCACCGATCGACTGCAGCAGGCCGCGGCTGATCAGCGCGGCGGTGCCTGCGGCGGCGCCCGCGCTCTCGCACAGCCGCTGCAACACCTCCACTTCGCCCGGCACCAGCTTGCCCTCGCCGTCGATCAGGTTGCGCAGGTTGTAGCGCGATTGCGCGTCGACGATCGAGCCGGAGAGGAAGGCATCGAGCGTGGCGTCGGCGCTGTTGTCGCGGTCGACGGCGAGAAAGCTCGACAGCCGCGCCTCGGCCAGCGGCACCGCCCAGGGCTCGCCCAGGTGGTCGGCGCCGCCGCTGCGCGCATCCTCGCGCAGGATCAGCCGCGCCCAGTCGAGCGCGCCGGTGAGGATCCAGCCGGCCTGTGCTCGGGCTCGCTCTGCCGCTTCGACCTGCACCGCGCGCTGCTGCTGCCAGACCATGCTGGCGGCCAGCGTGGCCACCAGCGTCAGCACCAGCATCGCCAGCAGCAGCGCGGCGCCGCCCTGGGCACGGAGTTGCTGCCGCCTCACGGGGTCTGCGGCGCGAGCATCACGTCGCGCGTCAGCGTGCGGCCATCGGCCAGCGTGAGCACCAGCCGCACGCCGCTGGGCAGGGCTTCGCGCGCGCCAGGCCCCTGCCCGGCGGGGGGCGTGGTCTGCAGGTCGCCAGTGGACTGTGCATTGGTCCAGGCGTTGCCCCGGTAGTAGTACAGCTGCCACTGCGAGAGGCCTTCGAGCAAGCGCTGCTGCCCGGGCTCGTCGCCCAGCAACTGCTGCGCGCGCAGCCAGCCTTCCTGCAAGGCGCCGGCGCGGGTGGCCACCGGGCCTGTCCAGCGCTGCCAGCGATCACCGCGCAGCGAC
>JBBQOR010000748.1:0-1591 GCA_038331055.1 Burkholderiales bacterium | reverse complement strand
GGCGAAGCGCCGCGCAAGTGCATCCCAGTAGCCGGGGGCCAGCAACTGCAGCTGCTCGGGCAGCAGTGGCACGGCGGTCTCTGGCGCCACGGTCAACTGCGCGTCCGACTGCAGCAGGGCCTGCGCCACCCGCTCCAGCGTCTGCGGCATGCGCTCGGCGGCGAACTTCTCGTCCTGCGCCACATTGGTCTGCAACAGCGCGACCGACAGTGTGGTGCCCGGGCGCGTGAACTCCACCGGGCCGAACGCCAGCGCCAGCACCCACAGCAGCGCCAGCAAGCCGCCCGCCAGCGCGGCCGGCCGGCGCCCGGCCACCGCCAGCGCCGCCAGCCAGGCGACCACAAAGCCGATGCCGTAGACGCCGATCCACGGTGCCAGCCAGGCCAGCGGCGAGTCGACCTGCGCGTAGCCCGCGGCCAGCCAGGGGAAGCCGGTGAAGAAGACCCCGCGCGCCAGCTCGGCGGCGAGAAAGGCCGCGGCGAACAGCGGCGCATCCAGTGCCGCGCGGCCGCTGCGCCAACGCGCGCAGGCAGCCATCGCCAGCGCCAGGTACAGCGCCAGTGAGCCGGCCAGAGCCGCTACCGCCAGCACCGCCAGCGGCGCCGGCAGCCCGCCGTAGCGGTGCAGGCTGATGAACAGCCACCAACAGCCCGCGGCCACCCAGCCCGTGCCGTAGAGCCAGCCGATCAGCGCCGCGCGCCGCGGCGTGGCCGCAGCCACACGCCAGGCCAGCGCAGCCGTGGTGGCCACCGGCAGCCACCACAGCGCGGCCGTGTGCACAAAGGCCAGGGTCTGCAGGGCACCCAGTGCCGCCGCGCCCAGCGCATCCAGCCACCAGCCGGGATGCTTCGGTGCAGCGGCCCCCGGCAGCGCCGGCAGCGGCGCGGTCACCGCGCGCCGGAGGTGTCGTCGCCTGCCGCTGCGCCCGGAGCCACGCGTTCGACGCGGAACCAGCGCACCGCACCGCCGCGCGCCAGCATGACCGCAAAGCGCAGCCCGCCCACGTCCACCGTCTCGCCACGCCGCGGCACGCGGCCCAGCTCATGGGCGACCAGACCACCGATGGTGTCGAACTCGGCTTCGGGCAGTTCGAGCCCGAAGGATTCGTTGACGGCCGAGATGTCGGTGTCGCCCGCCACCCGGTGGCTGCCGTCGGCCAGCGTGTAGATGCCGCTGTCGGCGTCGCGCTCGTCGAACTCGTCCTCGATCTCGCCGACGATCTCTTCGAGCACGTCCTCGATGGTGATCAGCCCGGCGTAGTTGCCGAACTCGTCGACCACGATCGCCAGGTGGTTGCGGTTGGAGCGGAAGTCGCGCAGAAGCTCGTTGAGCCGCTTGCTTTCGGGCACGAAGACCGCCGGGCGCAGCAGCGTGCGCAGGTTCAGCTCGGGCGCCCGCTGCAGCTTGAGCAGGTCCTTCGCGAGCAGGATGCCGATGATGTTCTCGCGCCCCCCTTCGAACACCGGGAAGCGCGAGTGCGCGGTGAGGATGACGAGGTTGAGCAGCTCGTCGTACGGCGAATCGATGTCCAGCAGGTCCATGCGCGGCGCCGCCACCATCACGTCACCGGCGCTCATGTCGGCCATGCGCA
>JBBQOR010000747.1:0-1591 GCA_038331055.1 Burkholderiales bacterium | reverse complement strand
AGGCCGCCATCTCAGCCTGCACAGCGTGCTCGATGTGGCGGTAGCGGCAGGCGCCGATATCGAATTGCGTCGACTGACGCTGAGCAATCACGGCGATCGCACCCGCACACTGTCATTGACCAGCTATACCGAACTGGTGCTTGGGCCGGCCAGCGATGACGACGCACACCCGGCCTATTCCAAGATGTTCGTGCAGACCGAATGGGATGCACCCAACGGCATGCTGCTGGCGACGCGGCGGCGGCGCAGTGAGAACCAGGCAGAGATCTGGGCCGCGCAAGCGCTGCAGGTCGAAGGGCATAGCGCCGGCACCACGCAGACCCACGAAACCGATCGCGCCCGCTTCCTTGGCCGCGGCCGCAGCTTGCGCGACGCGCAGGCGATGCAGCCCGGGGCGGCGCTGTCCAACAGCGTTGGCTGCGTGCTCGATCCGGTGTTCAGCCTGCGCCACGAATTCAACCTGGCACCCGGCGCCAGCATCCGGCTGCTGCTGTGGACGCGCGTGGCCGACTCGGAAGAGGGCGTCACGGCGATCAGCGAGCAGCTGCACAACCCGGCGGCAGCCGAGCGGCTTTTTGCCGAGGCGGCGCAGCATGCCGAGGCGCAGCTTCACCTGCACGACATGGATGCCGCCACGCTGGCCCGCTTTGACCACTGGATGGCCGGCCTGCTGTGCAGCGACCCCCAGCAGCAGGCCCCGCCCGACCAGCGCCTGCACGGTGCGGGCGGCGCCCCGACCTTGTGGGCCGTGGGGATTTCCGGTGATCGTCCGATCGCCCTGCTGTGCCTGCATGAAGCCGCCGAACTCAGCCAGGTCGATGAGCTGCTGCGGGCGCAGCGCTGGTGGCGCGATCAGCAACTGGCGATCGATGTGGTGCTGCTCAATCGGCTGGAAGGCACCGCGGCCGACGCGTTGCAGCAGCAACTGGACAGCCGCGCGAACGCACAAAAGGATGTGCTGAAGGAAGATAGCGCCGCCCCCAGGGCTGAGCTTTTCTGCCTGCGCGAGAGCAGCCTCGCCGCCGGGCTGCGCGACGGACTGTTCACCGTGGCGCGGCTGGTGCTGGACTCCAGCGCGCCCGATGCGGCGGCAGCGCCCACACCAGCGGCACCTGCCATACCCGCCGCGATCCACGCCAGCGTCGCGCCGCAGGCCAGGCCGGACATGGGCGAGCTGGAGTTCGGCCATGACTACGGCGGTTTTTGCGAAGGCGGCCGCGCGTACCGGATCGAGCTCGACCGCGCGCGAGCGACACCGGCGCCGTGGGTCAACGTGATCGCCAACCCCGATTTCGGATTCATGGTTTCCGCCGAGGGCGGTGGCTACACCTGGTCGCAGAACAGCCAGAAGAATCCACTGACACCGTGGCCGAACGATCCGGTCAGCGATACGCCGCAGGAGGTGATCTACCTGCGCGACGAGGACAACGGCGTCGTCTGGAGCGCCACCGCCGCGCCGATCCAGGTAGCGGACGCGCGCTACACCACGACCCACGGCAAGGGCTGGAGCCGCTTCGAGAACGACGCACATGGCATCGAGCTGGTGCTGACCCAGTGCGTGCCGATGGCCGATACGGTGAAATTGTCGCAC
>JBBQOR010000746.1:0-1602 GCA_038331055.1 Burkholderiales bacterium | reverse complement strand
AGGCCCACCTCGCCATAGGCGATGAAGCCTTTGGGCAGCGGCTTGCCGCGCAGGCTGCTGGTGATGGCCAGCATCACGGCCAGATCGGCCGCGGGTTCGCTGATGCGCACGCCGCCCACGGCATTCACAAACACATCCTGGTCCATGCACGCGACGCCGGCATGGCGATGCAACACCGCCAGCAGCATGGCCAGGCGATCGCGGTCCAGGCCCACGGAGAGTCGCCGGGGCGATGGGCCACCCGTGTCCACCAGCGCCTGGATCTCCACCAACATGGGCCGCGTGCCTTCCAGCGTCACCATCACGCAGCTGCCCGGCACGGGTTCGCTGTGTTGGCTCAGGAAGATCGCGCTCGGGTTGCTCACGCCCTTCAGGCCTTTTTCGGTCATGGCGAAGACGCCGATCTCGTTCACGGCGCCAAAGCGGTTCTTGATCGCGCGGATCAGGCGGAAGCTGCTGTGTGTGTCGCCCTCGAAGTACAGCACCGTGTCGACCATGTGCTCCAGCACGCGCGGGCCGGCGAGTGCGCCCTCCTTGGTCACATGGCCCACCAGCACGATGGCCGTGCCGCTGGCCTTGGCGGCGCGGGTGAGGTGGGCCGCGCACTCGCGCACCTGCGCCACCGAGCCCGGCGCTGAGGTGAGCTGTTCCGAATACACGGTCTGGATCGAGTCGATCACCGCGATGCCGGGCCGCACATGGTCCAGCGTGGCCAGGATCTTCTCCAGCTGGATCTCGGCCAGCACACTCACCTGCGAGCCCTCCAGCCCGAGCCGGCGCGAGCGCAGCGCCACCTGGGCGCCACTTTCTTCACCGGTGACGTAGAGCGTTTTCACGCCTGCGCGCTGCAGCGAATCCAGCGCCTGCAGCAGCAGGGTGGACTTGCCAATGCCCGGGTCGCCGCCGATCAGCACCACGCCGCCCTCCACGATGCCGCCGCCCAGCACGCGGTCGAGCTCGTCGTGGCCGGTGGGCGTGCGCTGCACGTCGGTCGCGTCGATGTCGGCCAGGGTCGTGACCTCGGCCGTTTTGGCGAGCGAGGCAAAGCGGTTTTTCGATGGCGCGGTGGATTCGGCGACCGACTCCACCAGCGTGTTCCAGGCGTTGCAGTGCGGGCATTTGCCCAGCCACTTGGGGCTGGAGCCGCCGCATTCGTTGCAGGTGTATTGGGTTTTGTCTTTGGCCATGGTGCAGGGCAATATAGTCGAGAGTCCATGACCAAGACCCCCGCTGCAGCCTCCCTGCTCGTGCTGCCGCCCAGCGCACAACCCCTGTCCGCCGCAGCCCGCGCCTACAACCTGCAGCTCACCCGCATCGACAAGCTCAAGAGCCAGCTCGCCGAGCTGGACGCGCTGGGTCAGCTGCATCGGCAGGAGCTGCATGGCGCGATCGACCCGCTGCGCCGCCAGCTGGCGCAAAGTCAGCGCGAACTGGCGCTGGCGCTGGACGGGTTCCTGCAAGGCAAGGAACTCAGCCGGGGCCAGGCCGATGTGGCGCGCGCGGTGCTCTGCCAGATCGCACGCCATCTGGTCGAAGCCGGCGGGCCGGGCAGTGAAGCCATGCGCGAACTGCACGACCGCCACAGCCCACGCACCCTGGCCC
>JBBQOR010000745.1:0-1605 GCA_038331055.1 Burkholderiales bacterium | reverse complement strand
GTAGTAGCGGTAGCTCGCGCGGTCGTGCAGGCGACCGTCGAACTGCACCGGCGCCCAGTCAGCAGCCACGGCGTGTTCAATCAGGGCGGCTGCCGTGTCGACCTCGCGCTCTGAGGGTGCAAATGCGGCGAGGATGGGTCGGATCTGGTCGGGGTGGATGCTCCACATTCGCGTGTAACCCAGTTCGCGGGCTGCAGTGCGTGCGGCGGTCTGCAGCGCGGACAGGTCCTTGAACTCGGTCACCACGCAATGCGAGGGCACCTTGCCGTGTGCGTGGCAGGCCGACGCAATGGCCAGCTTGGCGCGCAGGACCAGCGGATGGCTGAACTGGCCGGCCACGCTCATGCCGTCGGCGGGGATGGCCCCGCCGTGCGCCGACACAAAGTCCATCAGGCCGAAGCTCAGGCTTTGCACGCGGGGGTGGGCAGCAATGTCGAAAGCGCGGTGCACAGCGGCGGGCGATTCGATCAGCACATGCAGCGGTAGCGCCAGTGCGCCTGCGGCGTCAAGCGCGGCCGCGGCACGCTGCACATCGGCCAGCGACTCGACCTTGGGCACCATCAGGTGAGTGAGGCGCCGGCCCGCGCGGCCGGCGATGGTGGCCACGTCGGCATCGAAGGCCGGGTGGTCCACCGGATGCACCCGAACCGCCACGCGCGCTTGCGGCGCGGCAGCCTGGGCCAGCTCGGTGACGAGCAAGGCGTGTTCACCCTCCCCGCCCACCGGCGCGCCGTCTTCACAATCGAGCGTCACGTCGAATACGCAGGTGCCGAACTCCTCGGCCATCTCGGCCTGCAGCGCCAGGCTCTTCTTCATCCTTGCCTCCACCCCGCTGTAGTGGTCGCAGACCGGCAGCGCGAACGCCCCGGCCTGAGCGCCCAGCAGGATGTGTCTCGGATGAATGGAGGTCAAGGCGCAGCTACCGGCGGGTTACAGCAGGTGCTTGACGCCGTCTTGTTCGCCTTGCAGCTCGGCCAGCGTCTTGTTGATGCATTCCTGCGAGAAGGCGTCGATCTCCAGGCCTTCGACGACCTTGTACTCACCGTTTTCACAGGTGACAGGGAAGCCGAACATCATGTCCTTCGGAATGCCGTACCAGCCTTGCGAAGGAATGCCCATGGTGACCCACTCGCCTTTGGTACCCAGCGCCCAGTCGCGCATGTGGTCAATGGCGGCGTTGGCGGCCGAGGCTGCGGAAGACAGGCCTCGCGCTTCGATGATGGCAGCGCCGCGTTTGCCCACGGTCGGCAGGAACACGTCCTTGTTCCAGACCTGGTCGTTGATCATGTCCTTGACCGAAGCGCCGTCGATGGTGGCGAAGCGGTAGTCGGCGTACATGGTGGGCGAGTGGTTGCCCCACACGGCCAATTTCTTGATGCTGGCGACCGGCTTGCCGGTCTTGGCGGCGATTTGCGAGGCGGCGCGGTTGTGGTCCAGGCGCAGCATGGCGGTGAAGTTGCCTGGCTTCAGATCGGGCGCGCTCTTCATGGCGATGTAGGCATTGGTGTTGGCGGGGTTGCCGACCACCAGCACCTTGACGTTGCGCGAAGCGACGGCGTCGAGCGCCTTGCCCTGCACCGTGAAGATCTGCGCGTTCGCTTCGAG
>JBBQOR010000744.1:0-1605 GCA_038331055.1 Burkholderiales bacterium | reverse complement strand
CCGAAACCTTCCCCGTGCGCCAGGTCGCCGCGATCGACCCGGCTGTTGCCCCAAGAGTGCTTTGCCGATGTTCCAGAGTTTTCTCCGCAAGTTTCCCGCCACCGTGCTGCTTGCCCTGCTGGTCTTTGGCGCCGGCGGCGCCGCACCGGCCGTTGCCAAGGGTCCCCAGCACCAGCTCGGCTATGCACAGCTGTCGGTACCGCAAAAACAGCTAGTCGACGACCTGGAGCAGCGAACCTTTGAATGGTTTTGGCAAAGTGCGGATCCGAAGACCGGGCTGGTGCCTGATTCGTACCCCGGCAAATCATTTTCCAGCATTGCCGCGGTCGGCTTCGGCCTGACGGCTTATGGCGTCGGCGTGCAGCGCGGTTACATCACCCGCGAACAAGCGGTGACCCGCACCCTGGCCACGCTGCGCTTTTTCCACGATGCGCCGCAAGGCGACAGCGAGGATGAGGCCAGCGGCTACCACGGCTTCTTCTATCACTTCCTCGACATGAAAACCGGGCACCGCGCGATGCGCTATGTCGAGCTGTCCAGCGTCGACACCACCCTGCTGCTCGGAGGCGTGCTATTCGCGCAGTCCTACTACGATCGCGACACGCCGCAGGAACGCGAGATCCGCCAGCTCGCCGACCAGATCTACCGCGCCGTCGACTGGCCGTGGATGCAGCCCCACGCGCCGTTGATCAGCATGGGCTGGACGCCCGGCGGCAAGTTCATCCCGGCCGACTGGAAAGGCTACAACGAGGGCATGCTGGTCTACATTCTGGCGCTCGGCTCGCCGACCCACCCGGTGGCCGACGGTGCCTGGGCCGCGTGGACCGCCACGTACCCCAAGACCTGGGGCCGCTTCCATGGCCAGACCTTCCTCACCTTCGCGCCCCTGTTCGGCCATCAGTACAGCCAGACCTGGGTGGACTTCCGCGGCATCCGCGATGGCTGGAGCCGCGAACACGACCTCGACTATTTCGAAAACAGCCGCCGCGCCACTTACAGCCAGCGTGACTATGCGATCTCCAACCCCGGTCACTGGACCGGCTACGGCAAGAACGTGTGGGGTCTGACCGCCAGCAACGGACCGGGCAGCGTCAGCGTCGACAGCGCCGAAGGCGAGCGCCAGTTCGACGGCTACACCGCACGCGGCGCCGGTCTGGATTACATTTCCGACGACGGCACGATCGCGCCCACGGCCGCGGGCGGCTCGATCGCATTCGCACCGGAGATCGTGATCCCGGCGCTGCAGGAGATGAAGCGGCGCTACGGCGCGGCGATCTACAACCAGTACGGCTTCGTCGATGCGTTCAACCCCAGCTTCCATGCCACCATGACGTCGCGCACCGGGCGAATGGTACCGGGCATGGGCTGGGCCGATACCGTGCAATTGGGTATCGACCAGGGACCGATCGTGCTGATGATCGAGAATTGGCGCAGCGATTTTGTATGGAAGGTCATGCGAAAAAATCCGTACATCCGCAAAGGTCTGCAACGTGCCGGCTTTACCGGCGGCTGGCTGGATCAACCGGCTGCGCCGTGACGTTTCGGCGGCTGCGGTGGCTGCTGTTTGCCGCCTTGCTCGGCCTGTGCGGTTGCGGCCAGTCGGCC
>JBBQOR010000743.1:0-1609 GCA_038331055.1 Burkholderiales bacterium | reverse complement strand
AGCCCAGCCAGTACATCAGGCCGCAGCAGCCGATCAGCGAGATCGGCAGCGACACCACCGGGATGGCGGTGGCCGACAGCCGCTTGAGGAAGAGGAAGATCACCATCACCACCAGCACCACCGTCAGGCCCAATGTGAGATTGACGTCGTGGATGGCTTCGCGTATCGACACCGAGCGGTCGTTCAGTTCCTTTACCTCGATCGACACCGGCATCTGCGCACGGAACTGCGGCAGCGTCGCCTTGACTGCGTCCACCACCGCGACCGTGTTGGCATTCGGCTGGCGCTGCACTGCCAGCACGATGGACGGTTCGCGGCCCAGCCAGCTGCCGCTGCGGGTGGATTCGACGCTGTCCTCGACCGTCGCCACATCCTTCAGCCGGGTGACCAGGCCATCGCGGGTATTGATGACCAGTTCGCTGAAGGCGGCAGCGTTGGGCAGCTGGCGATTGGCCTGCAGCGTCAGGCTCTGGCGCGGGCCGTCGAGCACGCCGACCGGGCTGTTGGCATTGGCCGAACGCACCGCGGCTGCCAGCTCGTCCATGCTCATGTTGCGCGCAGCGAGCTGTTCGGGCCGCGCCTTGATCCGCACTGCATAGCGGCGCTGGCCATAGACCACCACCTGCGCGACGCCGTCGATGGTGGAGAGCGAAGGCGAGATCAGGTTTTCGGCATAGTCGTTCAGGTCGGACAGCGACATCGACGGCGAGGTCAGCGCGACCGACAGCACCGGGGCATCGGCCGGATTGACCTTGCGGTAGGCCGGCAGCGCCGTCATTTCCACCGGCAGGCTGCGCTGGGCACGCAGCAGCGCAGCCTGGACGTCGACCGCGGCGGCGTCGATGTCGCGGTCCGATGCGAATTCCAGCGTGATCGAGGTGTTGCCCAGCGTGTTGGTGGAACTGATGGTGGACATGCCGGCGATCGTGGAGAACTGCTTCTCCAGCGGCGTCGCAACAGAAGCCGCCATGATTTCCGGGCTGGCGCCGGGCAAGACGCCAGTCACGTTGATCACCGGCGTGTTGTAGCTGGGCAGCGCGGCGATGGGCAGCCTGGTGTAGGCGAATGCGCCGGCAACCACGATGGCGATGGCCAGGAGCACGGTCATGACCGGGCGGCGTATGCAGAGTTCGGAGAGATTCACGCCGGGTCGGTGGCTTCGTATCGGGGTCGGGGAAACAGGGCTCAGGCGTCGGCCGGGGTGTGCGGCTGGCTTTGACCCGACTGCGTTTCCCTGACCCTGGCGCCGGGGCGCAGGTTCTGGGCGCCTTCGACCACGATGCGCTCGCCCGGCTTCAGGCCATTGACCGCCGCCTCGCCGCCCTCGATATTCTCGACGGTCACCTTTTGCGCCGCTACCGTGCCGTCCGGCCTGATCACGTAGACAAATTTATCGCTGGGCCCGGTAATGATGGAATACGCCGGGATCACCACCGCCTGCGGCAGCGTGCGCGACACCAGGCTGACGTTGACGAAGGTGCCGGGCCACATCTGCCGCGCTGCATTGGCGAAGCGCGCTTTCATCTTGATGGTGCCGCTCTGCGGGTCCGAGGTGCTGTCGATGAAGATCAGTTCGCCCTTCACCCGGCGCTCGCCGGCCAGAATCGCC
>JBBQOR010000742.1:0-1610 GCA_038331055.1 Burkholderiales bacterium | reverse complement strand
AACACCGCGCCGGTGGACCACGACGGGCTGTTCATCAGCCGCAAGATCGCGATCGAGTCCGGGCTGCCCGTGGAAAGCTCGGCAATGGGCGTGGTGCGCGCCTGCGGCACCGGCAGCCAGGCCATCGTCAGCGCCGCGCTGCAGATCCTCACCGGACACAGCCGCGTGGCGGTGGCCGCCGGCGGCGAGAACTACTCGCGCGTGCCCTACCTGTCGCACGACACACGCTGGGGTGCACGACGCGGCCCGAGCACCCTGATGGACGGGCTCGACACCATCTACCGCTGCCCCTTCACGAAAGAGCTGATGGGCGACACCGCCGAGACCCTGGCCGAGCGCTTCGACCACGGCCGCGAGGCGATGGACGACTACGCCTTTCGCAGCCAGATGAACGCCCGCGCCGGGCGTGAGTCAGGCTTCCTGGCGCGGCAGATCGCGCCGATCGAGGTGCCGCAGGCCAGCGGCCGCGGCACCCAGCGCTTCGAGCACGACGAGTTTCCGCGCCCGCAGATCACGCGCGAGAAGCTCTCGCAGCTCAAGCCGGCCTTCCGCCATGACGGGCGCGGGGTAGTCACGGCCGGCAACTCCAGCGGCGTTACCGACGGCACGGCCGCGCTGGTGCTGGCCGCCAGCGCCGAAGCGCAGCGGCTGCATCTGCAGCCCGAGGCGCGGCTGATCGACTACGCGGTGGTCGGGGTCGAGCCGCAGATCATGGGCGCCGGCCCGGTGCCGGCGATCCGCGCGCTGCTGCAGCGCACCGGGCTGACGGTGGACGACATCGACTACTTCGAGATCAACGAAGCCTTCGCGGTGGTCAACCTGCACGCCGAGCGCGAACTGGGCATCGCGCGCGAGAAGACCAACCTGTACGGCGGCGGCATCAGCATCGGCCATCCGCCGGGCGCGACAGGCATCCGCATGACGATCACCGCGATGCACCACCTGGCCGACAGTGGCGGGCGCTACGCCATCATCAGCATGTGCCTGGGCTCGGGCATGGGCATGGCGACGTTGATCGAGAACCTGCGCCGCTAGTCCAGTGCCCGGCCCGCGAGCGGGCTTGGAGGGCCTCGCCGAGCAGCGGCAGTTTCCTGACGAACCCGCCGGCCACCCGCTGTCAGCCGTTGACATGGACCTTGCAGCAGCGGTACTGCAGCAAGCCGATGACGACGATGCGCTGGGTCCTCACAGAGTCACCTCGACCAACCGTTCGCGCCAGCGCAGCCACACGCTGCGTTGGTTGATGCGCTCCAGCCGCAGGCCCGGCGCGGCAGCGTCGCCTTCGCGGACCACCTGCCCGTTGATGATGACCAGCCTGCCGCGCGCGTCGTCCGACCAGATCGAGCCGCCGATCTGCAGCGCGGGCCAGTCGCGCCGCAATTCAGGCGGCAGCGCAGAAACCGGCACGGCGGCTGATGCGCCGGGCGGGACTGCAGCCGGTGGAACGGGCGCGGCCACGGGCGGGACAGGCGCGGCGCTGGGGGCGGAGACCACCACCGGCAGCGGCGCCCGCGCCGGCTCGGCCAGGGGTGCGGCAGCGGGTGCAGGGGTCGGCGCGACCGGCGCCACGGCCACCGCCGGCTGCGGCAGCGCCGCGGGCGCCGGCGGCC
>JBBQOR010000741.1:0-1616 GCA_038331055.1 Burkholderiales bacterium | reverse complement strand
GCCAGCGTGCTGGTGGTGTCGGTGGTGCAGAAGCGGCGCGAGATCGGCATCCTGCGCGCCATGGGCGCCACGCGGGGTCAGGTGTTGCGTATCTTTCTGCTGCAGGGTGCTGTGGTGGGTGCGGTGGGCTCGGCCCTGGGCGTGGTGCTGGCAGTGGTGCTGATCTTCCTGTTCACCACCTTCGTGCGCGGCAGTGACGGGCTGCCGCTGTTCGCCATCACGCTGGCGCCCGACCTGGCGCTGCGCATTGCCGCGCTGGCTACGGCCTGCGGCGTGCTGGCCGCGGTGGTACCGGCGCGCAGCGCGGCCAAGCTGGACCCGGCGCAAGCCATCCGCATGTAGGCGCGGCCTGCGATGATGGCCGACGCTTCAACCCCGCCCGCAGCCGCAGCCGCAGCCGCAGACCCAGCCGCAGCGGCTGCCGTGCCGCTGCTGCAGTTGCGCGGCATCCACAAGAGCTACAACCTCGGCCTGCCGAACGAGGCCGAGGTGCTGCATGGCATCGATCTCGACCTGGCCGAGGCCGAGTTCGTGGCCTTGATCGGGCCATCCGGGTCGGGCAAGAGCACGCTGCTGAACATCATCGGCCTGCTGGAGAGCCCCAGCGCCGGCAGCTACCGCATCGGCGGCCAGGAAGCGGTGGGCCTGGACGACGCCGCCACCACCCGGCTGCGCGCGCGGGCCCTGGGTTTCGTGTTCCAGTTTCACCATCTGCTGCCGGCTTTCAGCGCGCTGGAGAACGTAACCCTGCCGGCGCTGATGCGCGAAGGCCATGTCAGCGAGACGCAGTTGGCGCGCGCCGAAGAGGTGCTGGCGGCGATGGGCCTGCAGCAGGCGATGAACAAGCGCCCGGGCGAGCTTTCAGGCGGCATGCAGCAGCGCGTGGCCATCGCGCGTGCGCTGGTGCTGCGCCCGCCCCTGGTGCTGGCCGACGAGCCCACCGGCAACCTGGACACCAGCACCTCGGAAGAGGTGTTCGCGCTGATGCGCCGCATGCACGCCGAACTGCGCACGAGCTTCTTGATCGTCACCCACGACCCGCGACTGGCGCAGCAGTGCGACCGCATCGTCGAACTGGTGGACGGTCGGATTGTCGGCGACCGCCCGGTCTGAGCAGCTCCGAGCAGCTCTCAGCAAAACCGGGAGGGCGGTCCAGTGCGGATGAAATGCCCACGCCGCGTCCGCGCGCGCTGGCTGCGCAGGGCGTGGGCGACCTGAGGCGTCCCAGCGCTGGGGACCGCGCCAGAGCGGGTAGACCCTTCCCGGTGATACGCGGCGCATCGCCAGTTAGGGGGATGCCGCCGCTCCCGATCCATGGGAAGGTGATCGCCCAAGAACAGGAGGAACACGAATGTCCACCATCATGCATCGCGCGCTGCGCCTCACCGCACTCGCCGCCGCCGTTCTGGCGGCCGTCACCGCCCATGCCGCGGTCACCACGGCCGGCAACGTCGGCACGGGGCCTGCCCCGGTCGTGCTGGGGCCAGGAAGCACCGCGTTGCCCGGTACGGTGGCCTGGGTCGGGGCCGGCTGGTTGGGCAATGGCGTTGGCAGCCTGGGTGTGGACAACGGGTCGTTCCTGTCGCTGGCACGCTTGTCGTTCGGCGCCGGCGGAA
>JBBQOR010000740.1:0-1617 GCA_038331055.1 Burkholderiales bacterium | reverse complement strand
GTGCTCCGGTGTGGCCCGGTGCCATGCAAAGTCAACCGGGTCGTAGAAGTTTAGGGCGATGCGTTGCGGGCGCCTCGACTGGCCTGCCGGTTTCGTCGCTCCCATCCGCGTCAGGCCGGCAGCGGCTCGTGCAAGGTGGCGCAGTGCAGGCCGCCGCCCAGCCAGTTCAGCGCCAGCGCGTCGATGAAGACGATGCTGCGGCCGGGGAAGGCCTGCTCCATCAGCTGCTGCACCCGCGCCTGCACAGGCGCCGGGGTGCCGTGCGGCAGGTAGTCGGGCAGCACGATCACGCCGTTGGCGATGACGAAGTTGAGGTAGCTGGCGGTGGCCACCTGCATCACCGGGTCACCTTCGCGCCGGCCTTCGGCGGGCGGGAAGAAGTCGGCGGTCCACTGGTCGCCCCAGGCGCGGTCGGCGGCGGCCGAGAGAAAGATGCGCCGCTCGATGATGCGCGGCATCGGCAGGCGCACCACACGCAGCGGCTGGCCGTCGAGCGCGCGCGCCGCGCCCAGGATCCCGGCGTTGCGCTGCATGCGCTGGCGGTTCAGGCGCGCCACCGGGTGGCGGTTGGCCTCGGCATCGTCGGGCCAGGCCAGCAGCACGGTGTGCGGGTCGGCAAAGCGCACGAACTCGTCGGTGTGCCCGCCGGTGCCCCAGGCCACGTAGGGGCCGGTGATGGTGGCGCGCAGGTGCGGGTCGTGCGCCAGGCCTTCGGGCAGCCAGATCACACGCTTGACGCCGGGCAGCGCCAGGTGCAGGCGCTCGATGTCGGAGCGCGAGAGCCCCGGGTTGCGCGAACGCACCAGCGCCTCGCAGGCGATCAGCAGGCCCTGGCCGTTGCTCTCGACGCCGCCGCCTTCCATGAACAGCGCCGAGGCAAAGCTGTGCGCGCCGGCCAGCCGGGCGATCGCACGGTCCAGGCCCTGGCGGGTGCTGTCGTGGTCGGCGGCGCAGCGCGACGCGCGCGCGGCGTCGTCGGCATGCCGGCGCTGGCACCAGCCGGGCACGCCGTACTGGTTCCACTGGAAGTCGACCACGCCCAGCTGCCCGTCGCGGGCGGTGGCAAAGACCGCCGCATCGCGCGGGTAGTACATCGCCAGCGGCTCGATCATCACGCCCGTCACGCCCGTCACGCTCATGTCGCGGGGCTGCAGTCGGGGCGCCAGCAGCGCGTCCCGCAGCCGGTCGGCGGCCAGCGCGTCGTTGACGATGAACTTCAGCGGCGTGTGCGGCGCCAGTGCCCGCACCAGCGCCGCGGTGGTCTCGATCAGCGGAGCGTCGTAGCCCAGCCAGATGGCACGCTGGGGCTCGAACTCGCCGGGGATGCGAAAGCGCGCCGGGTCGGGCGCCGGGGCCGGGGGCGCACCCACCTGGGGCATGCAGCCGGCCAGCGGCAGCGCCGCCAGCGTGCCGAGCAGGTGACGACGCGTGGCTTTCGGCGCGCCGTCAGGCATCGACAACGACTTCGCCCTCGCGTCGCACCACACCGCGCGCCGCCAGCTCTTTGAGCGCCTGCATCGTCCAGTCACGCAGCGAAGCCAGCCCGCGCGGCGCAAAGCGCATCCACAGCTCGGATGTCAGCGGGGTGGCTTCCACCCAGTCCAGCAAATCGGGCAG
>JBBQOR010000739.1:0-1617 GCA_038331055.1 Burkholderiales bacterium | reverse complement strand
CTGCTGCAGCGCCAGGCGCTGGAAAGCACCGGCCGCGCCTATTACGTCAACGGCCTGTCCTTCGACGACCGGAACGGCACCAGCCTGGACGACCAGCAAAAAGCGTTGTTCTACACCAACGCCCTCGCCTATGCGCAAGCGCAGCGCCTGTCCATCGGCGAGCCGCTGAGCGAGGCGCAGGTCGGCGCGCTGGACCGGCCGATGCTGTGGTATGTCGAGCAGCAGGTGCCCGACGCCGCATGCCGCGACATCGGCGCGCTGAGCCAGGCCAATTGCCCGACCCTCGCCGCGCTGGTGCCGGTGCTGTACCTGGACCGGGCCAGCGCCGAACGGCTGTCGACCCAGAGCCTGGGCCTGATCGCCGGCGAGAAAGTGGTCGCCGACTTCAGCAGCCGCATCGACAACAGCGGCATCATCAGCGGCGCCGACGTCGGCATCACCACGCCGGAGATGAAGAACGCCGCCCGCGAGATCGACATCGGCCGCGCCACCTACAAGGTAGAAGGCGGCTGGAACGAAGTGACCGGCACCCGCATCGAGCCCGGCGGTTATGTCTCCGCGCAGAGGCTGGCCGGCGAGATCGACCGGCTGGAAAGCGTGGGCGGCACGCTGCAGGTCTTGGGTGCGGACGGCAGCGTGGACGTAGCGCAAACCGAAGCGTTGCTCGGCAAGCTGGGCAGCGTGCTGGGCGTGCAGAGCTACAGCCACACCGCGCTGAAGGACGACATCCACGTCAATTTCATCAAGGACGGCTCGAACGCGTTCAACCAGGTGCTTGCCATGGTTGCCGCGGTGGCCTTGTCCTTCATCGTCGGCCCTGCAATCTCGGCCTACCTCGGCGAAGGCGCGGCCGCCGGCAGCGCCATGGCCGCCGGCACCGCCGCCACCGCCACGACTGCGGCGGTGGGCGCCGGCGTGGGCAACCTGGTGGTGACCGGCTTCATCACCGGGACCATGGCCAGCATGACCGCGCAGTTCGTCGCCACCGGCGAAGTCGACGCGGGCGCCGCGCTGAAGAGCGGCCTGACCGGCTCGCTGACGGCGGGCCTGAGCGAGGCCGCTGGCCTGAGCCAGATGGCCGGCATCCGCGACATGGGCGACGGCCTGCTCCAGGGCACATTCAATGGCGCGCAGGCCGGCCAGGCGCTGCTGGGCATCGGCGGTCGCGCGCTGATCTCGGCAGCGGTGGGCACCACGATCAATGGCGGCAGCTTCGGGCACGCGATGTTGAACAGCGTGGCGGCGGATGCGGCGGCGCTGGGGGCGAATTTGATCGGGCAGACGACCGATGCATACAGCCCGCTGAATGTCGCCGGCCATGCCGCAGTCGGTTGCCTGAGCGCGCTAGTCGGCAAGGGTGACTGCGCCGCAAGCGCGGCCGGCGCAGCCATGTCCGCGCTAGTCACGCCGGCGGTACGCGATCGGCTATACCCGGACGGCGGCGAGCTGGTGCAAGGCGCCGACGGCAATGCATACGTACAGGAGACGTACAACGACCCGGCGAAGAACGCCGCAATCACGAGCCTGTCCATGCTCGCGGGGGCGGCCGCAGCCGGCCTGATGGGCAAGGACCCGCTGGCCGCCGCCAACGCCGCGCGCAACGAAGCGCTGAACAAT
>JBBQOR010000738.1:0-1620 GCA_038331055.1 Burkholderiales bacterium | reverse complement strand
CTGCACGCGCTGTACGAAAGGCTGATCCGCTGGGCCTTCAGCGCGCGCCGCTGGCGGCTGCCGGCACCGGTGTTCGCGCGGCCCTTCGGCTCGGGCGGCCAGCGTGATCGCGCGGCGCCGCGCGGTTGGCGCCGCGCCACGCTGACCCCGCGCGGTGCAGTGCTGGCCGCCGGCCTGGCCAGCTTCGCCGCCGCGTTGGCGTTGGTGCCGCTGGTGGGCAGCGAGTTCGTGCCGCAGACCGACCAGGGCTTCACGCAACTCTCGATCCGCACGCCGGTCGGCTCGAGCCTGCAGCGCAGTGACGCCAAGGTGCGCCAGGTCGAGCAGATCGTCGCCGCCATGCCCGAGGTGAGGAACGTCTCCACCAGCATCGGCGGCACTGGCGCCGGGATGTCCACCGGGCGCAACCAGGCCTCGCTGAGCATCGGGCTGGTGGACCGTCGCGAGCGCAAACGCTCGCAGAAGCAGGTGGAAGAAGCGATCCGCCGGCAGATCGCAGGCATCCCGGGCATCGACGTCTCAGTCGGCTTCGACCGGCCGATCTACGTGGCCATCCTCGGCGACGATGCCGAAGGACTGGCGCGTCTGGCCGCCGGGTTCGCCGACAAGATGAAGGCGATCCCGGGCATCGCCGACGTGGAGCTGTCGGTCAAGCCCGGCCTGCCGGCCTACGCGGTGAGGCTCAAGGACAGCGCGGTGCGTGAGCTCGGGCTGACCGCGCCGCAGCTTGCGGCCAGCCTTCGCGCTTACGTCAACGGCGAGGTCGCCACCTACTGGACCACGCCGTCTGGCGACCAGGTGGAGGTGCTGCTGCGGCTGCCCGAGGCGCAGCGCGAGCGCGTGGACCAGCTGCGCGGGCTGCCGGTGGCTTTTGCGCGCGATGGCACGCCCATCGCGCTGGACAGCGTGGCCACCATCGAGCCGGTGATCAACCCCGAGGTGATCCGGCGCCAGGACCTGCAGCGCCGCGAGGCGATCTTCGCCGGGGTGCAGGGGCGCCCCTCGGGCGATGTCGGCGCCGATGTGCAAAAGCTGGTCAAGGCGACCGTGCTGCCGCCGGGCTATCGGTTCGATCTGGGCGGTCAGGCGCGCGACCAGCAGGAGGCTTTCAACGCCATGCTCTGGGCGATGGCGCTGGCGGTGATCTTCATCTACATCGTGCTGGCCAGCCAGTTCGGCAGCTTCCTTCAGCCCATCGCCATCATGGCCAGCCTGCCGCTGGCGCTGATCGGCGTGATGCTTGCGCTGCTGCTGTGGCGCAGCACGCTGAACGTCTTCAGCATGATCGGCCTGGTGATGCTGATGGGGTTGGTGACGAAGAACGCGATCCTGCTGGTGGACTGCGCGAACCAGGCGCGCCGCGCCGGCGCCGCCGTGTCGGACGCGCTGCTGCACGCCGGGCGCACGCGCATGCGGCCGATCATCATGACCACCGCCGCGATGGTCTTCGGCATGCTGCCGCTGGCGCTGGCGCTCAACGACGGTGGCGAGATCCAGGCGCCGATGGGGCGCGCGATCATCGGCGGCGTGATCACCAGCACGCTGCTGACGCTGGTGGTGGTGCCGGTGCTGTACAGCTATCTGGTGCGCGAACGCCAAGTGACGGGCAAGGCGCGGAAC
>JBBQOR010000737.1:0-1625 GCA_038331055.1 Burkholderiales bacterium | reverse complement strand
AACACCGGCTGCCCCTGCGGATCGACGGCTACGCGCTTGGGTTGCTCGCGCAGCAGCGTCTCGATCTGCAGTAGTCGAGTCAGCGCCGTCGTGGTGCGCAACAGGTCGTCAATACGTGGTTGCAGCGACGTGGGCGGCAGGCCGGGCAAGCCCACGCCGGGGATCTGCCCAACCGGCAAGCCACCCACCGGACCCAGCAGTTGTGCGCGCGCAGGCGTCGCTGCAAGCAGCAGAAACGTCATGGTCAGCAAGGTCACAAACAGGTGGATCGGACGGGTCATGGGCAAGGCGAAGCCGGTCGGACGGAATGACTCGGAATGCTAGCATTGGGCGGATTTACGATCCCGAACCGCGCCGCGAAGCGCGATGGAAGGAATCGTCCCGTTCAAACGTAGTGCAAGGGTGAACCGTGGATCCGAGTCAGGCTGTTCGCGAAGGTTTGATCCCGCTGCTGCCGCGCCTGCGCCGGTTGGCACGTGCCTTGGCGGGACAGGTTGCCGATGCCGACGACCTGGTGCAGGTCGTGCTGGAGCGCGCGCTGACCCGCGCGCAGCAGTGGCGGCCGGATGCCGCACTGGACAAGTGGGTGTTCGCGATTGCGCGCAACGCCTGGCGAGACGAACTGCGTGCACGTGGCAGGTCGCAAAATCTGTTCGCGCCGGAGGAAGCTGGCATCACCGCCGACGATGGCAGCAGCGCGCCCGCGCAGAAATTGGAGTTGGCGGCGGCGATGGCGGCGCTGCCGCCAGACCATCGCGAAGTGGTAGCCCTGGTGCTGATTGAAGGCATGTCGTACGCCGAGGCCGCCGAACTGCTGGAGGTGCCGGTGGGAACTGTTACCAGCCGCCTGGCGCGCGCTCGCGCCACCTTGCAGGCCCACCTTGGAAATGAGTCATGAACCCGATCTGCGAAGAAACCTTGCAGGCTTATGTCGACGGTGAACTCGGCGCGACTGAAGTTGCGCAGATCGATGCCGCACTGGTGCATGACGAGCTTCTGGCCCGCCGTGTGGCCCAGGCCCGCGCCATCAGTGCGCAGTTGAAGAGCCTGTTCGATCCCGTGCTCGACGAGCCCGTACCCGAGCAACTCGCTGCCCTGTTGCGGCCCGCATCACCGACCGTGAGTGGGTCGCCGATCCCGCTCACTCCGAAGGCAGGTCATCGCGGCTTTGGCGCAGGCCGACGACGCGCTTCGCGTCGCTGGCTGGTGCCCGGGGCGGCGGTCGCAGCATCGCTGGCGGTGCTGGCCGTGGCGTTCTGGTGGAACGCCGGCAGCAGCATGGTGCGCATGCATGGCGATCAGCAATTTGCCGCTGGCGCGCTGTCCCGCGCACTCGACCACGGACTGGCCAGTGAACCGGATCCATCGGCGGCGATCGCCATCGGCCTGACCTTCCGCAGCACGGACGGGCACATTTGCCGTACCTTCGTTCGCCGCTCCAGCCCGGCGATGGCGGGACTGGCCTGTCATGAAGCCGCGGGCTGGTCGTTGCCCGCGCTCAGCACAAGCACCAGATCCGCCGGTGGTGAAATGCGCCAGGCCGCCAGTGACCTGCCTCCCGCCGTGCAGGCCGCCGTCGACGCGCGTATCCGCGGTGATGCATTCGACGCGCAGCAGGAACAAGC
>JBBQOR010000736.1:0-1627 GCA_038331055.1 Burkholderiales bacterium | reverse complement strand
GTGCAGGCGCCGCAGTCGCCTTCGGCGCAGCCTTCCTTGGTGCCGGTGCAGTGCGCGTCCTCGCGCAGCCACTCGAGCACGGTGCGAGTGGGCGCGGCGTCGTGCACCTCGACGATGCGGCCGCTGTGGAAAAAGCGGATCGGGCGTTCTGTCATGGTCGGCCTGCTTCGTGCTTGCGTTGTATGGATCGTCCTATATATCTGAATCTTCATACTGGTTATGTTCAGCTCAGCATGACTGCACCCACCGCCTTCGACCCCATTGACCTCCACCCTGTCCGGGTCTTGCAGGTCTTGCGGGTCTTGCTCATCGATCGCAGTGTCTCGAGCGCAGCGGGTGGCCAGTATCCAGCCGGCGGTCGGCGCCCGGCTCGGGCGCTTGCGGGCGGACCCCTTGCTGGTGCGCGCAGGCCACCGCATGCAACCCGCCGACGCAGCGATGCAATTGCCGGGCCCGGGCGCGGCTGCGCGGCGGCGCGGGGCTGAACGATGCTCGCGCTGCGCGCCGACCTGCTCGACTTCACGGCCGCCCCGGCCTGGGGCGACACGCAGTCACCGGCCGTGCGCTGGCGGCCCGACCACTGGCTGCTGGTCGGCGCCGACGGCCGCATCGACGGCGTGCAGCCGGGCGAACAGCCGCCCGCCCCGCAATACGAGCGCGAAGACCATCGCGGCCGCCTGCTGCTGCCCGGCTTCATCGACACCCATGTGCACTGCCCGCAGATCGGCGTCATCGCCAGCTACGGCAGCGCGTTGCTCGACTGGCTGGAGTCCTACACCTTCCCGGCCGAGCGCGCCTGGGCCGACCCCGAGGTGGCGGCAGCCGGCGCGGCGCACTTCGTCGACGCGCTGCTGGCCCATGGCAGCACGGCGGCGGTGGTCTTCCCGACCGTGCACGCGGGCTCGGCCGAAGCGCTGTTCGCGGCAGCCCACGCGCGCGGCATGCGGCTCATTGCCGGCAAGGTGCTGATGGACCGCCACGCGCCCGAGGGCCTGCGCGACGCCGCCGACCCGGCCGTGGCCGAGCGCGAATGCCTTGCGCTGATCGACCGCTGGCACGGCCGCGGGCGCAATGCCTACGCGGTGACGGTGCGCTTTGCGCCCACCAGCACGCCGGCGCAACTGGCGATGGCCGGCGCGCTGTGCCGGGCCGACCCGACGCTGTACCTGCAGACCCATGTGGCCGAGAACCACGACGAGGTGCGCTGGGTGGCCGAGCTGTTTCCAGAGGCGCGCAGCTACCTCGACGTCTACGCCCGCCACGGCCTGCTGCATGCGCGCTCGGTGCTGGCGCACGGCATCTGGCTGGACGACGCCGACCGCGCCGCGCTGCACGACAGCGGTGCGCAGATCGCCCACAGCCCAAGCAGCAACCTGTTCCTGGGCAGCGGTCTGTTCGACTGGCACGGCGCGCTGCAGGCCGGCGTGGCGGTCAGCGTGGCGAGCGACGTGGGCGGCGGCACCAGCCTGTCGATGCTGCGCACGCTGGCCGAGGCCTACAAGGTGCAGGCGATGCGCGGCCAGCGGTTGACGGCCTGGTGCGCGCTGCACGCCGCCACGCGCGGCGCAGCGCAGGCGCTGGGGCTCGGCCACGAGATCGGCGGCCTCGAACCCGGCCAGACGGCCGA
>JBBQOR010000735.1:0-1636 GCA_038331055.1 Burkholderiales bacterium | reverse complement strand
GCCCATGCCTATGCCCATGCGCAAGCCCTTCCTCACCACGTTGATGTTGGCTGCAGCCGTGTACCTGGCCAGTGCGCCAGCGTGTGCGCATGACACCTGGTTCGAGACCGCCGGCCGCGGTGCCGGCGGCGAGCGGTTGCTGGCGCTGGGCACGGGCAATCAGTTCCCGCTGCAGGAGTCGGGCATCGACATCAAGTACCTGGTGCAGCAGGGCTGCCGCGCGCCTGAAACGGCCGCGCCGCCGGTGCCGATGGTCCGCGTGCGGGATGCCGCTGCGGCGCTGATGCTGCGCGTGCCGGTGGTCCCCGCATCACCCGCACCCGCGCCGCTGAGCTGCTGGGCACAGTTGTCGCCGTTCGAGATCGAGATCGAGCCGCGCATCGTCGGCGTCTACCTCGACGAGGTGCGTGCGCCGCAGTCAGTGCGCGACGACTGGGCGGCGATGCTGGCCCGCGGTGTGCCGTGGCGCGAGCGCTACACCAAGCATGCCCGTATCGAGTTGGGGGCGCTGAGCGCTGCCTCGCGTGCCTCGGGCATGGCGATGGATGTGTTGCTTGATGCCGGCGGCCAGCCGGCGCGCACACGCCAGGCGCTGGGCTTTCAGGTGCTGCGCGACGGCCGCCCGCTGCCCGGCCTGGCGGTGGAGCTGCGCACCGAACGCGCCCGGCTCGGCCTGTGGTTTCGCACCGACGCCGATGGGCGAGTCAGTTTCGCGCCGCCGCTGCCCGGCAACTGGCTGCTTCGCGGCACCGAACTGCGGCGCTCGACCGATGACCCCGACCGCTGGGTCAGCGGCTTCGTGACGCTGGCCTTCGAGGTGGCGCAGTAACCGCCAGCCGCTCTCAGGCCGGCAGCAGCTTCAGATCGAAGACGCGTTCGGCCATCCAGGTGGCGGCCAGCAGAACAATCAGTATCGACCCGCCGACGAACACCACGCGTCGGTAGAACAAACTGCGGCGCAGCCAGAAGGCGAGCGGCAGGAAGGCCGCGACGATGGCCAGCTGGCCCGCCTCGACGCCCAGGTTGAAGCCCACCAGCGCCAGTGCCAGCGTGCCCTGGGGCAGTCCGAGGTCGGCCAGCACGCTGGCGAAGCCGAAGCCATGCACCAGCCCGAAGCCGAAGGCGACAGCCCAACGCCGGCTGTGCACCAGCGGGAACAGGTTGTTCAGGGCGGCCAGCACCACCGAAGCCGCGATCGCCGACTCCACCAGCCGCGACGGCAGCGTGACCACGCCCAGCGTGGCCAGCGTCAGCGTCACCGAGTGGGCGAGGGTGAACGCGGTGACGATCTTCAGCACATCGAAGAAGGCGTGACGAAAGCGCCCCGCCGGCTGCCAGGCATTGCGCTGCCAGACAAACACCGCCGGCAGCAGCAGCGAGACCAGAAACAGGATGTGGTCGAAGCCGATCCAGATGTGCCAGACCCCTTCGCGCGCAAAGGCCGTGAACTCGGCCAGCGGGGTACTGGCCGCCAGGTCGAAGCGCTGGGTCGGTGCCTGCGGCGAGAAGATCGCCGTGCGTGTGCTGCCTGCGGCCTGCAGGCGCAGCAGCCCGCGGTGCTGCGGGTCCATCTCGGCAAAGAGGTCGTAGCGCACGCTCAGCGTCCGGGGCGCGGTCGTGGGGCAGTCGGCGCGAA
>JBBQOR010000734.1:0-1637 GCA_038331055.1 Burkholderiales bacterium | reverse complement strand
CGTCATCTCTCGTCCCGTTTCAGCGTTCAAACAGCCGAAATCTTACCCACTCGAAATTTCAGAGAGCCTGTTTATGTCATCCCGCCCAACCGCGACTTGTCGATCCTCCATGGGGTATTGCACCTTTTGGAACCGGAGGCTCCACGCGGCCTGCGCCTGCCGATCGACTTCTTCCTGCGCGCGCTGGCCGAAGACCGGCGTGAGCGTGCCATCGGCGTCGTCCTCTCGGGCATGGGCTCCGACGGTGCCTTCGGCCTGGCCGCGATCAAGGAGAAAGGCGGTCTGACCCTGGCGCAGGACCCCACCAGCGCACAGGCCGACAGCATGCCGCGCAGCGCCATCAAGGCCGGCGTCGTCGACATCGTCGTGGCGGCCGAGTCGATGCCGGCGCGTATCGCCGACTTTCTGCGCCACGGCGCGCGTCGGTCGTCCGCTGAACCGCAAGTGGCGGCCAGCATCCTGAGTGCGCTCGACAGGATCGTCATCCTGCTGCGCGACCGCAGCGGCAACGACTTCTCGCTTTACAAGACCAACTCGCTGCACCGCCGCATCGAGCGCCGCATGACGGTGCATCAGATCGCCACCATCGACGAGTACGCGCGCCAACTGCGCGGCAATGCCCAGGAGCTCGACCTGCTGTTCAAGGAACTGCTGATCGGCGTCACCAGTTTTTTCCGCGACCCAAAGGTCTGGGACTACCTGTTGTCTGAAGCGCTGCCGGCGTTGCTGGCGCAGTATCCGGCGGGCAAGGCGTTGCGGGCCTGGGTGGCGGCCTGCTCCACGGGCGAAGAGGCCTACTCACTGGCCATCGTGTTCAAGGAAGTGCTGGCCCGGGCCAAGGCGCCGGCTGCTCGCTTCACGCTGCAGATCTATGCCACCGATCTCGACCCCGATGCCATCGACAGCGCGCGCAAGGGTCACTACCCCGAGAATCTCGCCGCCGACGTTTCCGCAGAGCGCCTGGCCCAGTTCTTCGTCGCCGAAGCCGGCGGCGGCTGGCGCGTCGTCAAGGACATCCGCGAGATGGTGGTGTTCGCCACCCAGAACGTCGTCTCCGATCCACCTTTCACCAGGCTCGACATCCTGTCGTGCCGCAACCTGCTGATCTACTTCGGCCCGCAGCTGCAGAAGAAGGTGCTGTCTCAGTTCCACTACGCGCTGGCGCCGGGCGGGCTGCTGCAGCTGGGCAGCGCCGAAACGGTCGGCAACCTCGGCCACCTGTACACACCGCTCAACCCCAGGGCGCGGGTCTACCAGCGCCTGGAGCGGGATGCGCCGATCCCCCCGCTGGAGCTGCCGGGCAGCAGGCAGCCCCTGTCGGCCAGCCCGGCCGAGCCAACGGTGCGGGGCCGTGCCGACAATCTCGGCGAGCTGACGGATCAGCTGATCCAGCAGACCTGGGCGCCGCCTGCGGTGCTGGTGAACGCCGACGGCGACATCCTCTACATCAGTGGGCGCACCGGCAAATATCTGGAGCCCGCGGCGGGCAAGACGAACACGAATGTGTACGCGATGGCGCGCGAGGGCCTGCGGGAAGCGCTCACCGGCGTCATCTTGCGGGCGCTGAAGGATCCACAACCCATCGTCGTCAACGGCCTGCGCGTCGGCACCAATGGCGGCACGCAGGTCGTCGACAT
>JBBQOR010000733.1:0-1644 GCA_038331055.1 Burkholderiales bacterium | reverse complement strand
AGGAGCTGCAGCGTACCTTGCCGGCCCAGTCGCCACCCAAGTCCTGATCGGTGCCGGTGCGCTGCACCGGCTGTCTGCGCTTACTTCAGCCGCTTGATCAGGCTGGATGTGTCCCAGCGCGATCCGCCCATCTGCTGCACGTCGGCGTAGAACTGGTCGACCAGCGCCGTCACCGGCAGCCTGGCGCCATTGCGGCGGGATTCGTCGAGCACCAGTCCGAGATCCTTGCGCATCCAGTCGACGGCAAAGCCGAATTCGAACTGGTCTGCCACCATGGTCTTGCCGCGGTTGTCCATCTGCCAGCTCTGGGCGGCGCCCTTGCCGATCACCTCGAGGACCTGCACCATGTCCAGGCCGGCGCGTTGCCCGAAGGCAATGGCTTCGCTCAGACCCTGGACCAGTCCCGCGATGCAGATCTGGTTGACCATCTTGGCCAGCTGACCGGCACCGCTGTCACCCAGCAGCGTCACCGCCCGCGAGAAAGCCTGGGCCACCGGCGCCGCGACGTCGAAGGCGGCCTGGTCGCCGCCACACATCACGGTCAGCATGCCGTTCTGTGCTCCGGCCTGGCCGCCGGAGACCGGTGCATCGATGAGTTGCACGCCTTGCGCCTGGGCGATCGCATGCAACTCGCGCGCCACGCTGGCCGACGCCGTCGTGTGGTCGACAAAGATCGCGCCCTTCTTCATGCCGCTGAAGGCGCCGCCCGTTGCACGCGTGCCGTCGCCCTGGTCAGCGCCCAGCGTCACCGAGCGCAGGTCTTCGTCATTACCGACGCAGCAGAAAACAATGTCGGCGCCTTCGCTTGCCTGCTGCGGTGTGGCGGCGGTGGCGCAGCCAGGCGCATCGGAGAATTCCTTGAGCCAGGCGGCCGACTTCGCGGCACTGCGGTTGTAGACGGTGACCTGGTGGCCGGCCCGCGCGAGGTGCCCGGCCATCGGGTAGCCCATCACCCCGAGTCCGAGGAAGGCGGTTTTGCGGGGTGCGGTGGCGGTATAGGTTTTGGCGTTGATGTTGGACATGGTGTGATGAATCCGCTGGATGCGGTGAAAAGGGCGCTGGATGACGTGCGAGGCGCTTGCGCGCCGCCGTGAACGGCAGCCGGCGGGACCGCAAGGTCCGGGTCAGACGATGGCGAAATTTTCCGTGCCGGCGCTCAGGTCCTGCGACTTGCCGCGCTGGCTGTTGAGTTTGATCTGCAGCCGCAGATCGTTGAGCGAGTCGGCATTGCGTAATGCGTCCTCGTAGGAGATTACATTGTTTTCGTAGGCGTCGAACAAGGCCTGGTCGAAGGTCTGCATGCCCAGGTTGCGGCTCTTCTTCATGATCTCCTTGATCTCGGAGACGTCTCCCTTGAAGATCAGGTCGGACACCAGCGGTGTGTTGAGCATGATCTCGACCGCGGCCGAGCGACCCTTGCCGTCCTGTTTGGGAATCAGCCGCTGCGAGATCAGGGCCTTGAGGTTGAGCGAGAGATCCATCAGCAACTGCGAACGGCGCTCTTCCGGGAAGAAGTTGATGATGCGGTCCAGCGCCTGGTTGGCGCTGTTGGCGTGCAGGGTGCACAGGCACAGGTGACCCGTCTCGGCAAAAGCCACGGCATGCTCCATGGTTTCGCGGTCGCGCACCTCGCCCATCAAAATC
>JBBQOR010000732.1:0-1646 GCA_038331055.1 Burkholderiales bacterium | reverse complement strand
GATGCCTTCGGAGAGCGTCACGATCGTTTGCCTGTGTTGCGCACCGATGTTGGCACGCGGCTCAGGGCGCGTCGAGGCGTTCGGCCAGTGTCGCCGCGCGCGCCGCGTGCAGCGCCTGGCCGATCTGCGGCCCGCTGCGGCCAGCCGCCAGCGCCGCGGCGGCGAGCGCCTGCGCATCCACCTGCTGCACCAGCCGCAGCGCGCGCTCGAGCCGCTCACGCTGCGGATAGGGCCGCTCCTGCAGACCGGCGCGGCCGCGCGCGTCGCACTCGCAGGCCAGCAGCGCCTGCGCAAACCGCTCGGGGCGGCGCAGCGCGTCGCAGCGCTCGAGCAGGCGCAGCACCGCGGCGCCGGTCAGCTTGCCGCTGGCGTGCATATTGCCGTGCTCGCGCGCCACCACCAGGGCCAACTCCAGGCAGTCGGCGCTGACGCGCAGGCGTTGCGCCAGCTTACGCACCAGACGCTCGCTGCGCGCCTCGTGGCCGAGGTGGCGCGGCCACTGATCGCGCGGCGTGCTGCCCTTGCCCAGGTCATGCCCCAGGCAGGCAAAACGCAATGGCAGTGACGCGCCAACCCGCGCGCACTCGTCGAGCACCATCATCAGGTGCACGCCGGTGTCGATCTCCGGGTGGTGTTCCGCCGGCTGCGGAACACCCCACAGCCGCTCGACCTCGGGCAGCAGCCGCGCCAGCGCGCCGCACGCGCGCAGCAGCTCGAACATGCGGCTCGGGCGCGCTTCCATCAGCCCGCGCGAGAGCTCCTGCCAGACGCGCTCTGGCACCAGCGCATCCACCTCGCCGGCTTCGACCAACCCGCGCAGCAGCGCCTGCGTCTCGTCGGCGACGCGGAAGTGCGGCCAGCGCGCTGCAAAGCGCGCCAGGCGCAGCAGCCGCACCGGGTCTTCGGCGAAGGCCGGCGACACATGGCGCAGCAGGCCGTGCTGCAGATCCTGCTGGCCGCCGAAGGGGTCGATCAGCGTGCCGTCTTCATCGCGCGCCATCGCGTTGATGGTCAGGTCGCGCCGCGCCAGGTCTTCTTGCAGCGTCACGCCGGGCGCGGCGTGGAAGCTGAAGCCGTGGTAGCCCGGGGCGGTCTTGCGCTCGGTGCGCGCGAGCGCGTACTCCTCAGCGGTCTGCGGGTGCAGAAAGACCGGGAAGTCGCGCCCCACCGGCTTGTATCCGGCGTCGACCATCTGTTGCGGCGTGGCGCCGACCACCACCCAATCACGGTCGTTGCCGGGCTGCCCGAGCAGCGCGTCGCGCACCGCGCCGCCGACGACGTAGGCCTTCATGCGGCGGCGCGTGGCCCGGCGCTCAGCGCCGGGTGCGGTAGGGCTCTTCGAAGTCGAGGAAGTCCTGCTCGGCCAGCGCGTCGAGGGTCCAGGCCTTGACGCCGGGCGCGGCCACCACACGGGCGATGTAATCGGTGGCCTCGGCGGGCACCGGCAGCGCGTAGGTGCGCAGCCGCATGCACACCGGGGCGTAGAAGGCATCGGCTGCGCTGAAGGCGCCGAACAGGAAGGGGCCGCCACTCGAGGCCCGGGCCTCGGCCCACATCGCCACGATGCGCGCCACGTCGCTGCGCACCGCGGCGTGGTCGCGCCAGACCAGCGCGCCGATCTCGGGCAGATGGGCTTCGATGTTCAT
>JBBQOR010000731.1:0-1647 GCA_038331055.1 Burkholderiales bacterium | reverse complement strand
CCCGTCGAAGCCGATCGACATCGATTTCGCCACCGAGATCATCTTCAAGGGACTGACGGTCTATGGCGTCGTCGGCCGGCGCATGTACGACACCTGGCACCAGATGACGCGCTTCCTGCGGTCCGGCGAGTTCGACCCGACGCCGGTCATCACGCACCGCTTCCCGCTCGAGGCGTTCGACGAGGCGATGGCGGTGATCAAGAACGGCTCGGCCGGCAAGGTGGTCTTCGAGATCAATGACTGAGATCACCCTCCCCACCTTCGCCGACATCGAGACGGCGCGTGCGCGCCTCAGCGGTCAGGCGCACCGTACCCCGATCATGACGTCGCACACACTGGACGCAATGGTCGGCGCGCAGGTCTTCCTGAAGTGCGAGAACCTCCAGCGCATGGGCGCCTTCAAGTTCCGCGGCGCCTACAATGCCCTCAGCGCGCTGCCGGTCGAGGCACGCGCCCGTGGTGTGGTGGCCTACTCGAGCGGCAACCATGCGCAGGCCGTCGCCCTCTCGGCACGACTGCTCGGCATGCAGGCCACGATCGTGATGCCGTCGAATGCCCCGAAGTCGAAGCTCGACGCCACCGCGGGCTACGGTGCCCGTGTGGTGCGCTACGATCCGGCCGAGGATAAGCGCGAGGTCGTGGCACAGCAGATCGTGGCCGAGACCGGCGCCACGCTCATCCCGCCATTCGATCACGCCGATGTGATCGCCGGCCAGGGCACCGCCGCCGCAGAACTGATCGAGGACACCGGACCGCTCGACGCGCTGCTGGTCTGCTGCGGCGGTGGCGGGCTGCTCACCGGCTCCGCCATGGCGGCGCATGCGATGTCACCCGGATGCCGAGTGGTTGGTGTCGAGCCGGAACTGGGCGACGACATGACCCGCAGCTTTCACACGAAGACGCCGGTGCGGCTGGCCGGTGTCCCTGCCACGATCGCCGACGGCGCACGCACCATCGGTCCGGGGTTGCTCACCTTCCCGCTGCTGCTCCAGCATGTGGACGACATGGTGACCGTCTCGGACAATGACCTGGTGCAGGCCGTCCGCTTCGCGATGCTCCGCATGAAGATCGTAATCGAGCCCTCGGGCGCCCTCGGCCTGGCGGCGATGATGAGCGGCAAGGCCCGGGTGTCGGGTCGTGTGGGCATCATCATCTCGGGCGGCAACGTGGATGCCGAGATGCTGCGCTGGATCCTGCTCGAGGATGGCGAGAGGCCGTCCGTTCCCCCTGAGCCCTGACCGATCATGTCACTGAATACGAACTTCACCGCCGAGCTGCAGGCGAACCTGGACCAGCTGAAGGCCGATCGCGTCTACAAGTCGCTGAATTACCTGAGCAGCCCGCAGGCCGCCCGCGTCCAGATGGAGGGACGGGGTGAGGTGCTGATCCTCTCGTCCAACAACTACCTCGGGCTCTGCGACGAGCCGAGTGTGGTGCAGGCCGGCATCGACGGGCTGACGCGCTACGGCGCCGGCACCGGATCGGTGCGTTTCATCTGCGGCACGTTCACCATCCATCGAGAGCTGGAGACGGCGCTGGCCCGCTTCGTCGGCACCGAGGCGGCGATGAGCTTCGTCTCCGCGTGGACGGCCAACGAGGGCCTCACCCACGTGATCGTGCGGGAGGGAGACTTCGTGGTGAGCGATG
>JBBQOR010000730.1:0-1648 GCA_038331055.1 Burkholderiales bacterium | reverse complement strand
TGCGCTCGCCCTGGCTGAAGCCCTCGGTGCGGCGCTCCAGCAGCGGCAGCAGATCGAACATCGCTGCCAGCTCGTCGGTGCGCTGGTGAGCGCGTGCTTCGCTCAGACCCTGCAGTCGGCCGTAATAGACGATGTTCTCGCGCGCAGTCAGCCGGGGGTACAGGCCACGTGCGTCGCTGAGCACACCCATGCGCGCCAGCGCCTCGGCGGGCCTCGTGGCGACGTCGATGCCGTCGACCAGGATGCTGCCGCCGTCGGGCCGGATCAGCGCGGCCACCATGCGCAGCGTGGTCGTCTTGCCCGCGCCGTTGGGGCCCAGCAGCCCGGTGATGCGGCCGTCCGCCGCGGTCCAGCTGACGCCGTCGACCGCCTGCACCGTGCGCGCCTTGCGCCCGCGGCCCTGCGTGAAGCGCTTGGTGAGCTGGCGCACCTCGATCATTTCGGCACCCCGGACGCTGCGACCGGCGAGACCGGTGCAAAGGCGGGCGGCCGCGGAATCGCCGCGGCGCAGCCGGCGTCGACCTTCGCCGCAGCGTCGTCGCTGTCGGCGTCGATGAAGCGGAACACCACGTCGCGCACGCAGGGCAGCGAGAGCAGGCCGTGGCCGGCGTTGGGCACCACCACGTGGCGCGCCTTGGCGCCCAGCGCCTGCGTGACGCGCTCGCCGTGGCGAGGCGGCGTCACCGGGTCGATGCCGCCGGAGAACGCCAGCACCGGCGTCGCCGCCGCCGGCAGGCTGTAGAAGGCGGGCGGCACCTCGCCGCGCGGCCAGTCGGCGCAGACCCGCGCGTAGAGATCGGACAGCGAGCCGCCGAAGTCGGCGCCGGGCCGGTCCGCACTGGCGGCACTACGCGGTGCGTCCTCGGCGCAGACGACCGAGAAGTGCATGCCCATGGCGATCATCGCGCTGCGGCTGTTGCCAACCAGCGCGCTCGACAGCCCGATCAGCGGCGCAAAGCGCCCGGCCGCCGCCTCGCCGATGGCAAACGGCAGCGCCGACGTCAGCACCGGCGAATACAGCGGCCCGCGCACCATGCCGGTCAGCATTTCGCGCGTCATTGTCAGGCGTTCGTCGCGCCCGGTCACCGGATGCACGACCACCAGTTCACGCGGCAGCGAAGCCAGCAGCGCGCGCCACTGCGCCTGCAGCGCGGGGTGGCGCGTCGCGCAGCCTGCTTCGGCCTGGCAGGCGGCGAGCAGCGCGTCGAAGGCGGCCTGCGCGTCGCCAGAGAAGGCGGCCGGCAATGCCATGTCCGCCGGCGCCACGCCGTCGATCACCGAGCGCCGCACGGCCTGCGGAAACTGCCGCTGGTACTCCAGCACCGCGCGCGTGCCGTAAGAGCCACCCACGGCGTTGATGCGCTCGGCCCCCAGCGCCTGGCGCACGGCGTCAGCGTCCTGCATCGCGATCGTCGTCGTGAACTGGCGCAAGTCGCCGTACGGCAGCGCCTGCAGCCGCTTGCGGCACTCGACCAGCTGCTCGCGCTGGCGCGCCGGGTCGGCCACTTCGCGCAGCGGCCGGGTGGCGCTGGGCGGGTCGCAGACCAGCGGCGCGCTGCGGCCGGTGCCGCGCTGGTCGATCAGCACCAGGTCGCGCCGGTTGGCCAGCCGCGCCAGCATGCGCGACACCGGGCCGGCCAGATCGATC
>JBBQOR010000729.1:0-1653 GCA_038331055.1 Burkholderiales bacterium | reverse complement strand
GACGTCGCCGGTCTGCATCGCGCCGCGTGCCCGGGCAATGGCGCCCAGCACGCCGTCGAACAGCAGCGCCACCAGCTCGTGGCCACTGCGGCCACCAGCTGCGGCACCGTCGACGCTGACCTGCATGTAGAGATGGCTGGGTCGCGCATTGCTGCGCTGTGGGGCAAAGGTGGAACCAAACATCGACGGCGCTCCGGCGTGGCTGTGGGGTGTCTGGTTCTTTTATCGGCCCGCTGGCAGACCGCTTGAGCCGCGCCTGGGGCCTTGTCGTGTGGCTTCTTCGGCGCGCTGAACCGGCCCGGTGCACCGGCCCGTTCTACCGACCTGTTCTACAGGCGCATGGCGGCCGGTGATGCCGCGGCGGAGCCGCGGTGCCCGTCGCCGGTGGCGGCGCGGGCGGGCGTCCTCAGCGCGAGGAGCGGTTCCAGTTCTGGATCTGCTGGCCGACGTAGTTCTGCAGCGACGACAGCTGTGAGACCTTGGTGTCGAGCCTGGTGTAGGAATCGCGCAGGCGCTTTTCCACCATCTCCAGCCGCTGCTCCAGCCGCTGGCCGCTGTCGTCGTTGCGCTTCTTGCGCTCGCGCAGCGCCTCCTGGCGCGTCGTCAACACACCCGCGCTGCCGGTGTTGAGGTCGGCGAAGCTGCGCAGCAGCACGCCGAAGCCGTCGTTGGTGGTGCCGGTCTCGTCACGCGTGAAGAAGTTCTTCAGGTCGTCCAGCCGTGTGATCGAGGCGTCGAGCTTGCTGTCGGAGACCTTCAACGTGCCGTCGCGCTGCGGCTCCAGGCCGATGTCGGCCAGGCGCGAGAAGCTGCTGCCCGCCGGTGCACTGCCACCCACCAGCGAGCGCAGGGCGGACATCATGCCCACCGCGGCGCGGTCGCCCTGCAGCGGGCCGGCCTGTTTGGTGCTTTCGTCGAAGCTGGTCTGCGAGCGCAGCAGCTTGAGCATCTCGTTGTAGGCGGTCGCGAACTCAGTGACCATCTTGCGCGCCGCTGGTGCGTCTCGCGTGACGACCAGCTCGACCGGCGTGGTGGTCAGGCGCGAGACCTTCAGCGTCATGCCGTCCAGCACGTCGCTCAGCGTGTTGCTGGCGCTGGAGATCGGCACGCCGTTGACCGTCAGCTCGGCGTTCGATGCCGGCTGCGAGCGCGTCATCGCGCTGACACCGGTCAGCGGATCGAAGGCCAGGCGAGACAGCCCGCTGCCGTCATCGGCCAGACCGTCGTCGTCGGCGACACCGATGCGAAAGCCGTTGTCGATGCCCGTCTCGGTGGAACGCACCACCAGGCGCGAGCCGCTGGCGTCGTTGACGATCGAGGCGCTGACGCCGGCGCTGGCGTTGTTGATGGCGTCGCGCACGGCCGACAGCGAGTCGCTGCCCGGCGGGATGGTGATGGTCACTGCCGTGACGCCGGCCTTGGGCTCGAAGGCGGTCTGCTCGTCATTCCAGCGGCCGAGTTCGATGGTCAGCGTGCCGCTGCCTGCCAGCGCCGAGGCGTTGGCGAAGGCGCTGGCGCTGGCGCTGCTCACGGTCTGTGCGCCGGCAAGTCGGGCGACCGAGACACTGTAGCGCCCGGGGTCGGTGCCGCCGTTGGCGCTGCCGCTGACGGCGGCGGTGTCGCTGGACGCGATCGTCGTGGCCGTCCAGGACG
>JBBQOR010000728.1:0-1654 GCA_038331055.1 Burkholderiales bacterium | reverse complement strand
GCGACGCGCTGGCCCTTTGCCGCCTGCTGCTGGGTGAGCGCCGCGCGAAACTCGATGGTCGGGCCGCTGGCCTGCTGGACCATGTGGTGCTGAGCGGCGAGCCGCTGGCGCGCTGGCTGGCCGGCGCCGCGGGCCAGCCGTCGGCGCGCGAGGCCGTGGCCGCATGAGCATGGCGCGGTGGGTCTCGCGGCGTCGTGCCGCAGTGGCCTGTGTCGCGTTGCTCGGCGCCGGAGGCTGCCTGGCCGACGGGCTGACCGAGACCGAGACCCGCTGGCTGCGCGGCGCCTGGCCGGTGATCAGCCACGCGCGTGCCGAGAAACTGCCGCTGGACGTGGTGGTGCAGCCGCAGTCGACCCCCGACGCCGTGCCGCTGGCGCTGGGCTTCGTCGACGGGCGTTGCAAGCTCGTGCTGTCGCTGCGTGACAACCCGGCCGCGGCGCGCGCATTCGATGGCTTGGAGCCCGAGCTCGTCAACGCGGCGCTCGAACTGATGGCGGCGCATGAACTCGCGCATTGCCGGCGACACCTGGACGGGGCGTGGGCGCTTCTTCCCGCCGGGTTCAGCCCGCCGGCCACGCCTGCGGGCCTCGACGATCGCCTGCACGAAGACTATGCCGCGATGCGGGCCGCGCGCAGGGAGGAGGCGTTCGCCGACCTCGTCGGCCTGGCCTGGACGCAGCAGCGGCATCCTCGGCGGTATGCGCGCCTGTACGCCTGGCTGGTGGGTGTGCGCTCGGCCGAGCGGATGCCGGGCAGCCACCACGACACCTTGCCTTGGCTGGTGCTGGCGCGCGACGGCAGGTCGCTTGCGGGGCCGTCGATCTTCGTCAGTGCCGCGGCGCTTTGGCGCGCCGGTCTCGCGGCTGATCGCTGACCGCGATGAGGCCTGCCCTGCAGGCCGGTCTGTGCCAAGCTCGCGCCTGAGCGCCCTGCCAAGGCGCCGGAGTTGCCGATGCCCGCCCTGCCTGCCCTGCCCGCCCGGCCCGTTCGACCGCTGCTGCTGAACGCCTTCGACCTGGCCTGCGTCGGCCATGTCAACCACGGCCTGTGGACGCATCCGCGCGACCGCTCGCACGAGTACACCGACCTGGCGCACTGGACGCGGTTGGCGCAGACGCTCGAGCGCGGCTTCTTCGACGGCCTCTTCCTGGCCGACATCGTGGGCGCCTACGACGTCTACCAGGGCTCGCTCGACCTGACGCTGCGCGAGTCGATCCAGCTGCCGCTGATCGACCCGCTGCCGCTGGTGCCGGCGATGGCCGCGGTGACGCAGCACCTGGGCTTCGGCATCACCGTCAACCTCAGCTGGGAGCAGCCCTACCTGCTGGCGCGGCGCTTCTCGACGCTGGACCACCTGAGCCGCGGGCGCGTGGGCTGGAACATCGTCACTGGTTACCTGGACAGCGCGGCGCGCGCGATGGGCCTGGCCGAGCAGCCCGAGCACGACAGCCGCTACGACCGGGCCGACGAGTTTCTCGACCTGAGCTATCGGCTGTGGGAGGGCAGCTGGGACGACGAGGCGCTGCCGCGTGACCGCGCCGCGCGTGTCTACAGCCGGCCCGAGGCGGTGCGCAGCGTGCAGCATGCCGGGCCGCACTACCGCGTCGACGGCGTGCACCTGGCCGAGCCTTCGCCGCAGCGCACACCGGTGCTC
>JBBQOR010000727.1:0-1657 GCA_038331055.1 Burkholderiales bacterium | reverse complement strand
GCACGTCGGCATCTACATCGGCGAAGGCAGGTTCATCCACGCACCGAAGCCGGGCGCCGAGGTGCGTATCGAGGACATGCGCAAGGCCTACTGGGAGCGCCGCTTCAACGGAGCCCGCCGGGCCGATGCGGCGCCGGCTCTGGCCACCCAGGCCGGCGTGGCGGCCGACAGCCCACGGCCCTGAATCACCCCTGGCGGACCGGCGCGCCGAGCCGGGTACGATGTCCGTCATGGGCGTTTCCAATGTTCCGATCATTCCGCTGACCGACCTGCGCAGCGCCGCGCTGCGGCCCGCCGTGCCGGCCAACGCAGCGCCGCCCTCGGGCCTGCTCAGCGACCGGCTGGGCCGCCCGATGCGCGACCTGCGCATCAGCGTCACCGACCGCTGCAACTTCCGCTGCAGCTACTGCATGCCCAAAGAAGTCTTCGATGCGCGCTGGCGCTTCCTGCCACAGCCTGAGCTGCTGAGTTTCGAGGAGATCACGCGGCTGGCGAGCCTGTTCGTCGCGCACGGCGTGCACAAGCTGCGCCTGACCGGCGGCGAGCCGCTGCTGCGAAAGCATCTGGAGAGCCTGGTCGGCATGCTGGCCGCGTTGCGCACGCCGGAGGGCACGACGCTGGACATCACCCTGACCACCAACGCCTCCCTGCTGGAACGCAAGGCCGCCGCGTTGAAGGCGGCCGGCCTGCGGCGTATCACGGTCAGCCTTGACGCGCTGGACGACGCGGTGTTCAAGCGCATGAACGACGTCGACTTTCCGGTCGCCGAGGTGCTGCGCGGCATCGATGCGGCCCTGGCCGCCGGCCTGGCGCCGCTGAAGCTGAACATGGTCGTCAAGCGCGGCACCAACGAGCAGGAGATCGTGCCGCTGGCGCGCCACGTGCGCGATCGCTGGGGCCCGGCGGTGGTGCTGCGCTTCATCGAGTACATGGACGTCGGCGCCACCAATGGCTGGCGCATGGACGAGGTGCTGCCCTCGGCCCAGGTGCGCCAGCGGCTGCACGCCGCCTTCGCGCTCGAACCGCTGGCCGCGTCGGCCGCGGGCGAGACCGCCGAGCGCTGGCGCTATGCCGATGGCGGCAGCGAGGTCGGCTTCATCAGCAGCGTGACGCAAGCCTTCTGTGGCGACTGCAACCGGGCGCGGCTGTCCACCGAAGGCCGGCTCTACACCTGCCTGTTCGCCAGTCGCGGGCACGACCTGCGCGCGCTCTTGCGCGGCGGCCTGGACGACGCGCAGATCGCGGCTGCCATCGGCGGCGTGTGGGGCGGGCGCGAAGACCGCTACTCCGAACTGCGCGGCTCGGCCGCAGCACCTGCCGCCAGCGGGGAGCGGCGTGTCGAGATGCACTACATCGGTGGCTGAGAGGCGCTGAGCGGGACGGCTGGGCATGCCGATCCTGCGTGCCGACATCACCGGCCTGGTGCTCGCCGGCGGCCGCGGGCTGCGCATGGGCGGGGCCGACAAGGGACTTCTGAAGTGGCATGGGCGCGCGCTGGCCTGGCATGCGCTGGCCCGGTTGGCGCCCCAGGTCGGCCCGCTCGCGCTCAGCGCCAACCGCAACACCCTGGCCTATGCCGCCTTCGGTGTGCCGGTCTGGGCCGACACGGTGCCGGGCTTCGCCGGGCCGCTGGCCGGGCTGCTCAGCGGCCTGCAGC
>JBBQOR010000726.1:0-1657 GCA_038331055.1 Burkholderiales bacterium | reverse complement strand
CAGGATGAAAGGCATCACGGTCGTCGGCAGATCGCTGCCCTGCGCCAGCCCGCAAGCCGCGACCACGCCGCCATAGCGCGTCTGCGCCAGCGCATTGGCCAGCGTGTGGCTGCCCAGCGCGTCGACCACGGCGGCCCAGCGCTCCTTCTGCATCGGTTTGCCGGCGGCCGAGAGTTCGGCGCGGTCGATCACCGCCGCCGCGCCCAAGTTCGTCAGGTAAGCGGCCTCGTCCGCCTTGCCGGTGGCCGCCACCACGCGGTGGCCCAGCCGCGCCAGCAGCGCCACGGCCACGCTGCCCACACCGCCGGTGGCACCGGTGACCAGCACCTCGCCGCTGCCCGGCTGCACGCCGTGGCGCTCGAGCGCCAGCACGCACAGCATGGCGGTGTAGCCAGCGGTGCCGATGGCCATCGCCTGGCGCGGCGTGAAGACGGCCGGCAACCTGACCAGCCAATCGCCCTTGAGCCGCGCGCGCTGCGCGAGACATCCCCATTGCGTCTCACCGACGCCCCAGCCGTTGTGTACGAAGCGGTCGCCGGGCGCCCAGTCGGGATGGCTACTGTGCAGCACCGTGCCGGCGCCGTCGATGCCCGGCACCATCGGCCAGACACGCACGACGGGCGCCCGGTTGGTCAGCGCCAGTCCGTCCTTGTAGTTCAGCGTGGAGTACTCGGGCGCCACCAGCACATCGCCCGGCGGCAGCCGCGATTCGTCCAGATCAGTGATGGCGGCGGTGACGCCGGATTCGGTCTTCTCGAGCAGCAGGGCTTGGAACATGGCGGCAGCGACGGATTCGATTGCGGGTTGGAAAAGTCGATGGTGCCTGCCCCGGCCCGGCAGCGCAATGGTGGATGCGGCCATGCACAATTCTGCGCATCGGCAACCGGGAGATCGCACTCATGTCGAGCGGCCTGAAGCACCAACACCAGCGTCTGCCGGGCTCGAGCTTTCTCGGCGTCGATCTCGGCGGCAGCCGCTTCGACGACGTGAATCTGCTTGATGCGCGCCTGAACAACGTCTCCCTGGCAGGTGCCGTGCTGCGCGACACCTCACTGGAACAGGCTGACATCGCCGACTGCAACCTGCAAGGCCTGCGCATCGACGGCATCCTGGTCAGCGATCTGCTGGCGTCGCATGCCGAACTGCAGCGGCGCGGCCCGCCCGCGGCGCTGGTGATCTACGCAAAGAATCAGCCGCGGCTGGCCGCGTTCTACATTGAGTTGCTGGCGCTGACGGTGACGCACGACGAAGCAGGCTTCACGGTTCTGCAGGGCGCGGGTGTGGCGCTGAACGTGGTGCAGATCCCGCCGCTCATCGCCGACACCTTCACGCTGAGCGCGCCGCCGGCACTGCGTGAGGACACACCGCTGAAACCCGTGTTCACGGTGCACAGCCTGCAGGCGGTGCGCCTGGCGCTGGATGCGCTGGGCGGTGGCATGCGTCCGCCCGAGGCCGAGTGGAACTTCGGCGGCCATCGTGTGCTGGACGGCCACGACCCCGAGGGCAACGTGCTGCAGTTTCGGCAACGGGTGGGCTGAGGCCAGCGCGCGTTGCGCCCGGATCAGGCCTGAGCTTGGCCAGTCGCTTGAACTGCTGCCCTGGTCACTTGGCCGCAGCGTCTTTCACAGAGGCCATTGCGGGCGCGGCCCCATCCACA
>JBBQOR010000725.1:0-1663 GCA_038331055.1 Burkholderiales bacterium | reverse complement strand
CCACTTCGCAGTGGAACTGGAAGTCGGCCGCCACTGCATCGCCGCCGGCATCGACGGCCTGTGCGAATGCATCCAGCGCGGCGCGCATCACCGCCAGGTTGTGCGCACTGCGCCGCTGGGCAGCCAGTCCCGCGGCTTCGGTCTCGATGCCGATGCGCAACTCGAGCAGCGCGATCACATCGCGCAGCGTCTCCAGTTGCGCCGACGCGACGCGGAAGGGCGCTGCGTCGGCGGCCGCGCTGACGAAGCTGCCCACGCCGTGGCGCGTGGCGACCAGGCCCGCGGCCGCCAGCCGGCCGATGGCTTCGCGCACGACGGTGCGACTGACGCCGAACTCGCCCATGATCTGGGCCTCGGTCGGCAGCTTGGCGCCGCGCGCCAGGCGGCCTTCGTGGATGCCGTCGGCCAGCGCCTGCACCAGGCCCAGTGCCAGCGTGCGGGGTGCCCGCGGCGCGCGCGGCCGAACAGCGAGTCGCTGACCGTCGGACTTGACAAGGGCTGGTTCGTCCATGACGATAGTTGTACGACAACCGATGACCGCTGACAAGACCAATGCGGTGCCTCCGGCCGCTGCCCCATGTCTCAAATTCTGCTCGTGACCCCGCACCCCGGCAGGCGGCCCTGAGATGGCGCAGCCCGTGGTCATCCTGCAGGTGCATGCCGATGACAACGTGGCCATCGTCGCCAACGACGGCGGCCTGCCGGCGGGCACCAAGCTGCCCGGCGGCCTGCGCCTGCGTGACCGGGTGCCGCAAGCGCACAAGCTGGCGCTGGTGGACATCGCCGAGGGCGACGCCGTGCGCCGCTACGGCGTGGTCATCGGCCACGCGCTGCGGGCGCTGCCGGCAGGCAGCTGGGTTCACGAGCGGCTGCTGCGCATGCCTGAGCCGCCCTCACTCGATTACCTGCCGCTGCCCGCCCGCGTGGCCGCGCCGCTCGCTTCGCTGGCGCCGCTGGAAGGCCTGAGCTTCGAGGGCTATCGCAACGCCGATGGCTCGGTGGGCACACGCAACCTGCTGGCCATCACCACCACCGTGCAATGTGTGGCGGGCGTGGTCGCGCACGCGGTCGAACGCATCCGCCGCGAACTGCTGCCGCGGTTCCCCCACGTCGACGATGTGGTGGGGCTCGAGCACAGCTACGGCTGCGGCGTGGCCATCGACGCGCCCGATGCCGACATCCCGATCCGCACCTTGCGCCACATCAGCCTGAACCCGAACTTCGGCGGCGAGGTGATGGTGGTCAGCCTGGGTTGCGAGAAGCTGCAGCCGGCGCGGCTGCTGCCCTCGGGCACCGTGCCCATCGTCGCTGGGCAATCGCTGGACGTGGTCTGCCTTCAGGACGATGCGCATGTGGGTTTCGGCTCGATGATCGATGCGATCGTGGCGCGCGCGGCGGTGCACCTCGAGCGGCTGGACGCACGGCGGCGCCAGACCGTGCCCGCCAGCGAACTGGTGGTGGGTGTGCAGTGCGGCGGCAGCGATGCCTTCAGCGGCGTCACCGCCAACCCGGCCGTCGGCTTCGCCAGCGATCTGCTGGTGCGCGCCGGCGCCACCGTGATGTTCAGCGAGACCACCGAGGTGCGCGACGCCGTGGATCAACTCACCGCGCGCGCCGCCAGCCCCGCCGTGGCGGCCGCCATACGGCGCGAGATGGCCTGGTA
>JBBQOR010000724.1:0-1667 GCA_038331055.1 Burkholderiales bacterium | reverse complement strand
GGGCGCCCAGCACTACAGCGAACGCCTGCTGTGCCTGGACGCGCCGGCGGTGATGTACCGCCACCCGGTGCTGCCGGCGCAGTGGACGCCGCGCGAGGCGCTCGGCCTGCCCGGCGATGGCGCGCTCTACGTCTGCCCGATGATGCTGCAGAAGATCCACCCGGACTTCGACGCCGCCATCGCCGGCATCCTCGAGCGCGACCTGGGCGGCCATGTGGTGCTCTTCGCTTCGCCCTGGCAGCCCTGGCGCCAGGCGCTGGAGCGGCGCTTCGAGCGAAGCATCCCGGCCGCGCTGCGCGAACGCATCCTCTTCCTGCCTTTCATTACCGACAAGGCCGACTTCCTCAGCGTCAATGCCCACGCCTCGGTGGTCATCGATCCGTTCCACTTCGGCATCGGCTCGACGGCCATCTCGACCATCGCGGTCGGCACGCCAGTAGTTACCTGGCCAGCGCCGTTGATGCGCGGGCGGGTTGGTTATCTCTACGCTCAGATGCTCGATCTGCCCGAGTGTGTGGCCACCGATGCACAGGACTTCGTCGAGCGCGCCGTCACCATCGCCCACGACGCCGCGCTGCGCGAGCGCCTGCGCCAGCGCATCCTGGAAAACAAGCACCGCGTGCTCGACAACCCGGCGCCGCTCGAAGAGGTGCCGCGGGCGCTCGCCGGCCTGCTTGAGCCCGCCGCGGCGGCGTACGGCGTGGCGTGATCAAGCCGGGCCGCAACGACGCTTGCGCCTGCGGCAGCGGGCGCAAGTTCAAACACTGCTGCGGCGGACACGCGAGCGACACCGCGGCGGCGGCCGCCCCGGTGCAGACGCCGCCCGAACTGGCCATCGCGCTGATGCGGGCGTTTCAGGCCTATGCAGAGGGTGGCACCGAACGAGCAGAGGCCTTGCTGGCCAACGCGCTGCGCACCAGCCCCGGGCATCCCGACGCGCTCCACCTGCAGGCCCTGCTGCTTCAGCGCCACGGTCAGGCGGCGGCGGCGCTGGAACTGCTCGACCGGGCACTGCAGCGCGCACCGGCCAACCCGTCGATGCATGGCAACCGCGGGCTGGTGCTTCGCGACCTCGGGCGGCTGGACGAGGCGGTCGCCAGCATCCGCCACGCGCTGCAACTGCAGCCGGGCGACGCGACGATGGCGTTCAACCTCGGCCTGGTGCTGGGCCACCTGAACCGCGTCGACGAGGCGCGCGCCTGCTTCGAGCGTGTGCTGGCCGTCGCGCCCACCACCGAGCGGCGGCTGCAGGCGGCGCTGATGGTGCCGGCGATCGAGCCCTCCGTTGCCGCGATGGCGGCCACCCGGGCGCGCTTCGAGGCCGGGCTCGACGCGCTGCAGCGCGACGCGACCCCGGTCGCCGAGGCCTCTGCGCAGCTCTTCGCCGGGTCGGTCTTCTACCTGGCTTATCACGGCGTAGATGTGCGGCCGCTGATGGAGCGGCTGGCGCGGCTTTACGAGCGGCTGCAGCCTGACCTCTGCTCGGTGGCCGCGCATGTGGCGCGGGCTCGTGTGGCCGGCGCAGCGGTGCGCCTGGGATTTCTGAGCCGATTCATCGACGACCACCCGGTGACGAATTGCTTCGCCGGCCTGATCGAGGCGATGTCGGCCGACGCCCGCTTCGAGGTCTTTCTGATCTCGCCGCAGGACTTCGCGCGCGCGCAGGC
>JBBQOR010000723.1:0-1669 GCA_038331055.1 Burkholderiales bacterium | reverse complement strand
ACAGCGGATGCGCCGGCACGCGGCCGAAGCTCGGCTTGAGGCCGAAGCTGCCGCACAAGGCGGCCGGGATGCGAACGCTGCCGGCGCCATCAGTGCCCAGGGCCAGCGGGCCCATGCCGCTGGCTACCGCCGCCGCAGCGCCGCCCGAAGAGCCGCCGCTGGTGCGCGCGGTGTGCCACGGGTTGCGCGTGATGCCGGTCAGCAGCGAGTTGGTCTCGCCTTTGCAGCCGAATTCCGGCGTGGTGGTCTTGCCGATCAGCACCGCACCGGCTTCACGCAGGCGTGCGGTGGCCGGCGCATCGACATCCCAGGGCTGAGCAGGGTCGACGGTGAGCGAGCCGCGGCGGGTGGGCCAGCCGCGAGTCAGGATCAGGTCCTTGATCGACACCGGCACGCCATCCAGCGGCGACAGCGCCCCCTGGGCATCCCAGCGCGCCTGGCTGGCACGCGCGGCGGCCAGCGCATCGTCGCTGGCGACCAGGCAGAAAGCGTTCAGTTGTGGGTCGAGTTGATCGATGCGCGCAAGCACGGCCTGCGTGGCTTCGACCGGCGAGGCCCGGCGCGCCGCGTACAGCGATGCAAGTTCGTGGGCGGTGCAGTCGGCCAGGTCCATGGGCGGCGGTGTTGGCGTAAAGCGATCCATTGTGGCGCGATCGGCATGCCAGAGCATCGGGCCAGCCCGTCGCGACGCGCCCCAGTGCGGTGCCGGCGCACCGCCTGAGTGCGTCGGCGACTCGGCAGCGTGCGGCTGATGCAAGGCGCGGTGCTTGCATGCGATTTCGGCCATGCCCCGTCTGCTGCTGATCAACCCCAACACCACCGAGGCCGTCACCCGCGTGATGGCCGAGCGTGCCCTGGCGCTGGCGCCGCCGGGCGGCGAGCTGAACGCAGTGACGGCGCGTTTCGGCGCGGCCTACATCGTCGACGAGCGCAGCGCCGCGGTGGCTGCGCACGCGGTGCTCGATGCCGCCGACGCCGATGCGGCGCGGCCGGATGCCGCATCCGCCGTGCTGATCGGCTGCTTCGGCGACCCCGGGCTGCTGGCGCTGCGCGAGCCGGGCCAGCGCCCGGTCACGGGTCTGGCCGAGGCCTCGATGCGTGCCGCGGCAGTGCACGGGCGTTTCGCCATCGTCACCGGCGGCGCGCGCTGGCGGCCGATGCTCGAGCGGCTGGCCTGGAGCCTGGACCTGCTGGCGCCGCTGGCGGGCATCGTCACCGTGCAGGCCAACGGCGCCGAACTGGCCGCCGACCCGCCGGCCGCGCTGAGGCTGCTCGAAGCCGCCTGTCAGGAGGCGCTGCGCCTGCCCGACGTGCAGTGCATCGTGGTCGGCGGCGCGGCGCTGGCCGGCATGGCCGCCGCGTTGCAGCCGCGTGTGCCGCTGCCGCTGATCGACAGCGTGGACGCAGGCATCCATGCCGCCTGGGCGCTGGCCGGTGGCGCGGCCGTGGCACAGGTCTTGCGAACGTCGCCCTGAACTGTCCTAGGAGAAGCCATGACCCGATTTGCCCTGTCGACCGTGCTGCGTGGTCTCAGCGGTACCTTTGCGCTCGCCAGCGTGCTGGCGGCCACCCCCGCGATTGCGCAGGAGAAGGTGCTGCGCATCGCGATGACCGCCGCCGACATCCCGCGCACGCTGGGCCAGCCCGACCAGGGCTTCGAGGGCAACCG
>JBBQOR010000722.1:0-1674 GCA_038331055.1 Burkholderiales bacterium | reverse complement strand
CCATCAGTCGCGTAGCGGCTGAACAGTTACCCTATTTCAAGGAAAATTCGCCGCAATACCGGCTGTGTCATATCAGCCAGGCCACCATGCGCGGACTTCACAACGGCAGCAGGGTCAGCCTGAGATGGGTCAATTCCGAGGGTAATGGCCACTGTGCCGTGAACTAGCGCAGTTCAACCTGGCCGACGCCATCAGGCCAGATTGAACTGCAGCGCCGCCAGCCCTGCGTACAAGCCGCCGCGCGCTACCAGCTCCGCGTGCGTGCCGGTTTCCACCACCCGCCCATGTTCCATCACCAGGATGCGGTCCGCGCGCTGCACGGTCGCGAGGCGGTGGGCGATAACGAGCGTGGTGCGGTTCTGCATCGCGGTCTCCAGTGCGCCCTGCACCAGTCGTTCCGACTCGGCGTCCAGCGCGCTGGTGGCTTCGTCCAGCAGCAGCAGCGGCGGGTTTTTCAATAGCGCCCGGGCGATGGCGATGCGCTGGCGCTGGCCGCCGGACAGGCGCACGCCGCGCTCGCCGAGGAAGGTGCGGTAGCCCTCGGGCATGCGCTCGATGAACTCGTGCGCGGCCGCCATCTTCGCCGCTGCAATCACCTCTTCGTCGGTGGCGCCATCGCGGCCGTAGCGAATGTTTTCCATCGCGTCCGCTGAAAACACCACGGTGTCCTGCGGCACGATGCCGATCGCCTCGCGCAGCACGTGCAAATCCAGCGTACGGATGTCGACGCCGTCGAGCAGCACGCTGCCCTGCTGCGGGTCGTAGAAGCGCAGCAGCAGCTGAAACAGCGTGGTCTTGCCGGCGCCGGACGGGCCGACGATGGCCACGGTCTCGCCCGGTACGATGTCGATCGACAGATTGGCAATCGACGCGGTCTGCGGTCGCGACGGGTAGTGGAAGCTGAGGTCGCGCAGCGTCAGCGCCGCGCCGCCGGCGCTACGCACACCCGGCACGGCGGGCTGCGGCGGCGTCTGGATCGGCGACTGTTCGGCCAGCAGTTCCAGCAGCCGCTCGGTGGCGCCGGCCGCACGTTGCGCTTCGCCCAGCACTTCGGACAGCGCGGCAATGCTGCCGGCGACGATGGTCGCGTACAGAATGAACTGGCCCAGCTGGCCGGCGCTCATGCTGCCGTCGATCACCGCGTGCGCACCCAGCCACAACACGAACACGATGGCGCCGAACACCAGCAGGATGGCGACCAGCGTCAGCATCGAACGGGCGCGAATGCGGCGCAGCGCGGTGTTGAACGCGTCCTCGACCGAGCGGCCGAAACGGCGCGCTTCCAGCACTTCATGGGTATAGGCCTGCACGGTGCCCACCGCATTGAGCATTTCGCCTGCCAGCGCCGAGGCGTCGGCGATCCGGTCCTGCGACTCGCGCGAGAGCTTGCGCACGCGGCGGCCGAACAGCACGATGGGCAGGATCACCGCCAGCAGCGTGACCAGGATGATGGACGAGAGCTTGACGCTGGTGATGAACAGCATCGCCATGCCGCCGACGAACAGCAGCGCATTGCGCAAGGCCATCGAGATGCTGGTGCCGACCACCGACTGGATCAGCGTGGTGTCTGTCGTCAGCCGCGACAGTACTTCGCCGGAGCGCGTGGTCTCGAAGAACTGCGGGCTTTGCATCACCACGTGCGCATAGACCGCGCTGCGCAGGTCGGCGGTGACC
>JBBQOR010000721.1:0-1675 GCA_038331055.1 Burkholderiales bacterium | reverse complement strand
GCCACCGCGATCGACGGCCACCAGATGGCGCGGCAGGGGCGCGGCGGCGTGGCGCTGGCCACTGCGGCGCTGGGCTCGTTCTTCGCCGGCTGCGTCGCCACGGCGGTCGTGGCGCTGTTCGGCCCGCTTCTCGTCAACGTGGCGCTGAGCTTGCGGCCTGCCGACTATTTTTCCGTCATGGTCGCCGGACTGGTAACGGCGATCGCGCTGGGCTCCGGCTCGGTGCCGCGTTCGGTAGTCATGGTGCTTTTCGGGATATTGCTCGGGCTGGTCGGACGCGATCCCAATTCCGGCGTGCCGCGTATGGTGGCAATCCCCTATCTGGACGACGGCATCAATTTCGTCGCCCTGATCATGGGCCTGTTCGGCATTGCCGACATCCTCTCCAATCTCAGCCATCCCCAGTATCGCATCGCCATGGAAGGCGCGATCAACAAGCTGATGCCGAGTCGCAAGGATGTCCGCGACGCCGCGCCCGCCGTCCTGCGCGGCACCCTCATCGGCTCGCTGTGCGGTCTCCTGCCCGGATCCGGCGTGACGCTCGGCGCCTTCGGCGCCTACACGCTGGAAAAGCGGATCGCCAAGGACCCTTCGCGTTTCGGCAAGGGCGCCATCGAGGGCGTTGCCGCGCCCGAAAGCGCCAACAACGCGGCGGCGCAGACGGCGTTCATTCCGCTGCTGTCACTGGGCATTCCCGGCAACCCGGTGATGGCGGTGCTGGTGGGCGCGATGATCGTGCATGGCATAGCGCCGGGACCGCTGCTGATGGACCAGCATCCACGCCTTTTCTGGGGCGTGGTGGTGTCGATGTGGATCGGCAATCTCATGCTGGTGATCATCAACCTTCCGCTGGTCGGTATCTGGGTGAAGCTGATCTCCGTGCCTTACCGGATGCTCTTCCCGGCCATCATCGTGTTTTGCGCGCTGGGCGCATTCAGCCTCAACAGTTCCTATTTCGACGTCATCGTCATGCTGATCGCGGGGCTTGCCGGCTATGCGCTGAAACGGCTGAATTTCGAGCCGGCGCCCCTGGTGCTTGGCTTCGTGCTGGGGCCGATGATGGAGGACCATCTCAGGCGTGCGCTGCTGATTTCGCGCGGCGACCCGATGGTGCTGTTCCAGCAGCCGGTCAGTGCGACGTTCCTCACGATAGCCGTGGTGCTTATGGCATTGCTCCTGATGCCGCGTATCCGCAAGAACCGCGAAAGCGTGTTTACGGAGACCGAGTAGGAGACGACGACAGCCGGCCGTCAGCTTGACCTTCGACGATGTTTGGGCCAATTGCCGATTGCAAACCGCGACTGGGGCACCATGCTGAAAAAGACAACCAAGCCGTCGATCAACTATCTTGTCTATGCCTTGGGAAGCTCGCTCGCCAAGGGAAGCTCGCGCTACTACGACGCCCGCTACAATGTACGTGTGCCGGAGACGCGGATTCTCAGCACGCTCGGCCTGCACGGGCTTTTGCCTTCACGCGATCTCGTGAAGCTCACGGCAATGGACAAGGGCATGGTCAGCCGCGTGCTGGCGACGCTCAAGGATCGCGGCTACGTGCAGCAGGCAGATCCGGGGCGCTCGGCGCGCCTGCGCAAATGGAGCCTCACCCCGGAGGGCGAAGCCTTTGTCGAGCTCATGCGCCCAGAATGGAAGCGCCGCGAGGCGGTGATCCAGTCCT
>JBBQOR010000720.1:0-1683 GCA_038331055.1 Burkholderiales bacterium | reverse complement strand
CCACCACCGCCGGCAGCGCCAGCGCGGGGCTTCGCCGCAGCGGTTCGAGCACCTGCTCGATGACCACTGCCGCCGCCTTGCGGTCGCCGCTGCGCTGCAAGAAGCGGGGCAGGGCCGCCACCAGCCCGGGCCGCTCAGCCTCGGGAGTGAGGTTGATCAGTGCGCGCAGCGGCTCGACCGCATCGGCCACCCGGTTCAGCGCCGAGAGGATCTGCAGTTGCATGCGCACCGCGTCGGCCGACCCGGGCCGGGCGACGCGCCAGGCGCGCGTGGCAGCCAGGGCCTGATCGCCGGCGCGCGCCTGCAGCGCGATGTCCACCGAGCGCCGGAACAGGGTCTCGTCGCGCGTGCGCCGTGCGGCATCAAGGATCACTTCGTAGGCTGTGCCGGCCTGTCCGGTGCGCAGCTCGAGCTCGCCGATCAGCAACTGATAGAACAGCGGCGCGTCGATGGCCGAGTTCTGCGGCGGCTCGGGCACCCGCGGACCGCCGACGCCCGTCTGGGCCGTCGCCGCCAGTGCAACCCACACCACGGCTGCCGCTGCGAGGTGTTTTCGGCGTGGAAACAGCGTCATTCCGATCCTCGGGGGTTGAGATTCATTCTCACATAATGGCTCGATGCCTGAACTCCCGGAGGTCGAGGTCACCCGGCGCTCGATCGACGAGCCGTTGCGTGGTGCACAGGTGCTCGAGGTGCGGCTGGGCAAGGTGCTTCGCTGGCCGCTGGGCGTGCCGGCGCAGCGGCTGCAGGGCCGCGTTGTCGGCCCGGTCCAGCGGCGCGGCAAGTACCTGTGGCTGCCGCTATTTGGCGCCGACGGTCAGGCGGATGGTGGCTTGCTGCTGCACCTGGGCATGTCGGGTTCGCTCGCGTTGCGCCAGGACGCGCCGCCGCCCGGCCGTCACGATCACTTCGATCTGCTCACTACCCGCGGGTTGCTGCGTCTGACCGACCCGAGGCGCTTCGGTGCGGCCGTCTGGTCGGCTGCGCTCGACCGGGACCCGGCGGCACGGCTGCTGTCCACACTGGGCCATGAGCCGTTCGACCCCTTGCTCACCGACGCCGTCTTCCACGCCGCGCTCAAGCGCCGGCGCGCGGCGGTGAAGCTGGTGTTGCTGGCCGGCGACGTGGTGGTGGGTGCCGGCAACATCTACGCCTGCGAGGCATTGCACCGTGCCGGCATCCACCCGCGGCGGCGCGCCGACCGCATCGGCCCGGCGCGGGCTGCCGCGCTGCTGGCCGCGGTGCGCGACACGCTTGCGCGCGCGATGGAGGTTGGCGGCAGCACCCTGCGCGATTTTCGCGATGCCCACGGCATGAGTGGCGCGTTCCAGGCCGAGACCCGCGTCTACGGCCGTGAGGACCGGGATTGCCCGCGCTGCGGCGGCATCGTGCGCAGGATCGTGCAGGCTCAACGTTCCACCTACTACTGCGCAGGCTGCCAGACCTGAGCAGCCCGCGGCAGCGTGGCCCCTGCGCTAGCATCTTCCGAGCCCATGCAGACCGCCTTCGCCGCCCGACTCGACAGCCTGGCCGCCTGGCGCGCAGCGCTCAGCCGCCAGGTGTCCGGCTTCGGCGCTTTCCTGGCAGAAAACGAACTGCTGGGGCCCGGCGACCAGGGCCTGCTGCTGGCGCTGCACGAACGGCTGGCCAGTGACCGGCTGATGCTGGCGGTGGTAGCCGAGT
>JBBQOR010000719.1:0-1688 GCA_038331055.1 Burkholderiales bacterium | reverse complement strand
CTTGGCGCACGACCTGGGCCACACACCGTTTGGCCATGCCGGGCAGGACGCGCTGCACCACAGCATGCGCGCCCAGGGTGGTTTTGAGCACAACCTGCAAAGCCTGCGCGTGGTCGACTGCCTCGAAGCGCGCTACCCGGCTTTCGACGGCCTGAACCTCAGCTTCGAGACCCGCGAGGGCATCCTCAAACACTGCTCGCGCATCAACGCCCAGGCCATCGAGCGGCGCGAGCCCGGCGGGGTGGCGCGGCGCTTCATCACGGGCGGGCAGCCCAGCCTGGAGGCGCAACTGGTGAATCTGGCCGACGAGATCGCCTACAGCGCGCACGATGTCGACGACGGCGTGCGCGCCGGCCTGCTGACGCTGGAGCAATTGCACGAGGTGCCGCTGGTGCGCGGCTTCCTCGAGGCCACGCTGGCCGATCACCCCGATCTGGCGCAGCGGCCCGGCCGCCGGCTGCTGGCCGAGGCGATGCGCCGGTTGCTGGCGGCGCAGGTCAACGACGTGACTGCCCGCAGCGCGGCGCTGTTGGCGCAGGCGTCCCCGGCCGACGCCGATGCGGTGCGCGCCGCGCCGCCGCTGGTGAGCCTGAGTGCCTCGATGGGCCAGCAGGCGGGCGCGCTCAGGCAGTTTCTGTTCCGCGCGCTGTACCGGCATCCGCAGGTCATGCACACCACGGGCCGGGCCTGCGAGGTGGTGCGCGAACTATTCGCCCTCTACCTCAGTCGCCCGCAAGAGATGGCGCCGGGCTTCGCCGAAGCCGGCGCACACATCGGGCAGCGGCCGCGTGCCGTGGCCGACTATGTGGCCGGCATGACCGACCGCTTCGCGCTGCGCGAGCATCGCCGGCTGACCGGCCGCGACCTGCTGGCGGCAGGGGTCTGAGCGGTGGCGCGGCTTGCGCGGCTGGCGCTGGCCGGGCAGACGCACCTGCTGGTGCAGCGTGCGCTGCCGGGGCAGCATTTGGTGCACGACGCCGAAGACCGGCGCCACTGGCTGACCGCGCTGCGCGAATCGGCCGCCTCGCAGCGGGTTGCGCTGCACGCCTATGCACTGCTCGAGGGCGAGGTGCACCTGCTCGCGACGCCGGCTGAGGCCCAGGCGCTGGGGCTCATGATGCAGATGCTCGGCCGGCGGCATGTCGGCGCCTTCAACCGCCGGCACGCGCGTCGCGGCACGCTGTTCGACGGTCGCTTTCGCGGCACGGTGATCGAGCCGGGCGGCTGGTTGCGCGACGCCCTGGTGCGTGTCGACGGGCTGGCCCTGGGCGACGCCGCACCGCAGGCCGTCGCCGACCCGTTGTGGTCGAGCGCGCCGCACCACCTGGGGCAGCAGCGCTGCACCTGGCTGGCCGACCCGCCCGAGTACTGGCGGTTGGGCAACACACCCTTCGATCGTGAATCCGCCTTCGCCGCGCTGCTGCAGGCCGGCCTGCCGCATGATCGGCAGCAGCGCCTGGCGCAGGGCGCACTGCACGGCTGGCCCGTGGGTTCACCAGGCTTCCTGGCCGATCTGGCCCAGCAGACCGAGCGGCCGCTGGGCCCACGCGGACGCGGCCGGCCACGTCAAGGCACGGGAAATGCTGCATGACGGATGCGGGGTCGGCCGAAGTTACTGTCCCCATTTAATACAATTTCGGTCTCTTCCAGGATTTTTGGGAGTCTGACCCTGTTTATTCGAGGTTGCC
>JBBQOR010000718.1:0-1688 GCA_038331055.1 Burkholderiales bacterium | reverse complement strand
CATTGACGAAAGAGAAGGGCCACCCGCCATGCGGCACCGGTGGCCCGGGCAGGCTGCGCCTGGGCGGTCAGGTGTTCTTGGGCGCGCGGAAGTAGTGGTTGCAGGCCCTCTTGAAGTCGACCAAGTAGTCGTTCTGCCAGGCGCCGGCACGCAGTGCGAATTCGCGCTGGCTCTCCATCACCTTCTTGAACAGCGGCTGCTCGGCCGACTTGGCCGCAGTCACCTTGTCCCAGGCCGCCAGCTGGGCGCGCAGGATGGCGTCGGGCGTCTTGAAGAAGTTGACCTTGTCCTTGGTCTTCAGCTCGATGTAGTCCTGGCTGTTGCGCTGGATGGCCTTCCAGCTCATGTCGGCGCTGGCCGCCTGGATCGAGTAATCGATGACCGACTTCAGCTCACCCGGCAGCGCGTCGTACTTGGCCTTGTTGAAGAGGATCTCGAACTGCTCGCCGCTCTGGTGAAAGCTCTGCAACATGCAGTTCTTGACCACGTCGGGAAAGCCGAGCAGGCGGTCGGAGCTGGCGTTGTTGAACTCGGCCGCGTCGATCAGCCCGCGGTCCAGCGCCGGCACGATCTCGCCGCCGGGCAGCGGGTTGACGGCAGCGCCCATCTCCTTGAAGACATCGATGGCCAGACCGACGGTGCGGTACTTCAGGCCCTTCAGGTCCTCGACCTTGGCGATCGGCTTCTTGAACCAGCCCAGCGGCTGTGTCGGCATCGGCCCATAGACATAGGAGACCACCTCGACGTTGATCGACTTGTAGATCTCCTCCAGCATCGCCTTGCCGCCGCCGTAGTAGTGCCAGGCGAGCACCATGTTCGGGTCCATGCCGTAGGCCGGGCCCGAGCCCCACAGCGCGAGCGCGTTGCTCTTGCCGTAGTGGTAGGCCAGCACGCCGTGGCCGCCGTCCAGCGTGCCCTTGTTGACGGCATCCAGCAACTGGAACGCCGGCACCACCGAGCCCGAGGGCAGCACCTCGATCTTCAGCCGCCCGCTGGCCATGTCGTTGACCTTCTTGGCGAAGTCGTTGGCGTACTCGTGGAAGATGTCCTTCGCCGGCCAGGTGCTCTGGAAGCGAAAGCTGACAGTCTGCGCGCGGCTGATCGCGGGTACGGCCAGGGCGCCGGTGGCCACGGCGCCGGTGGCGGCGTTCTTCAAGAAGCGACGGCGTGGTGCCGCGGACGAATCGGTCATCGAGGTCTCCTGGATGGTCTGGGTATATGAAGTCGCGCAAATGTCCTATCCCTAGGACAAATGGCGTCGGACTATGGTGGGACGTGATCTCGCCGTCCATGCGGGTAAGCCCTGAACTCAGGGGAGTGGCTCGGCCAGCACGTGCACCACGACACGCACCTCGTCGGCCACGAAGGGCAAGCCGAGGCTCAGGCCGAAGTCGGCGCGGCGCAGTGTGCCCTCGAACCCGCCACCGCAGCGCTGTGGCGCCGGGGCTTCGTCGCGACAGGTGAAGCGGCGCTCACGCAGCACAAAGGGCGCGCTGACGCCGCGCAGCGTCAGCTCGCCGCGCCATTGCAACGGCGGCCCGGCGCACGGCGGTGCCAGGGTGATTCAGCAGAAGCAGCGTCTCATCGAATCCATGGTGCCATACGCCGCCAGACGCTGCGGCGCAGCGCCGCGACATGGCTGAGCAGGCCCAGCACGTGCAGGCCCACCAGCGCGGCCAGCAGCCAGG
>JBBQOR010000717.1:0-1692 GCA_038331055.1 Burkholderiales bacterium | reverse complement strand
GGCCTGCGGCGGGCCTCGCGGCTGGCCCATCCGAACCTGGCGCCGGTGGTCGAGGTCGGCCTGCAGGACGGCTGGCCTTACGCCGCCTACGATCCGGGCGACGCGGCCACGCTGGCGGAGAAGATGAGTGTCCAAGGCATGCCGGGGCTCGAGCTCGCCACGCTGAGCCTGGAGTTGCTGCAAGGGCTGGCCTTCGCGCACGAAGCCGGTATCGCGCACCGCGATCTGCAGCCTTACCTGGTGCTGCTTTCAGCGCAGGGCGTGCCGCAGATCGTCGGTTTCGAGGTCGCGCCCGAGGCCAGCGACACGGCGCCGCTGGCCTTCGACCATGGCGGCCTGCGGGCGCAGCGTGACGCCGCGCAGCGCGACTTGCTCACCTTTGGTGTGCTGCTGCACCACGCGTTGCTCGGCCGGCCCGCGCTGGACCAGCCCGACACGGGCCGCGTCGTGCGCAGCCTGCCCCCGTCGGGGCGCGACGTGGTTCGCCTGCCCTACGGCACGGTGCAGATCCCCGAGCCGCTGCGCGCGATCATTAATCGCGCGACAGACCGACACGAGCGGCATCGCTACCGCAACGCGCGCACACTGGTTCATGCGCTCGAAGGCTGGCTGAAGACCGGGTCGGCCAGTGGCCATGGGCCTTTGGCGCTGCTGCTCGACCGCCTGGCGCGCGTCGGCTTGCTGCCGGCGTCGCCGGGTGCGGCGGTGCGCGTGGGCAGCCTGGCGGGCATGGACCGCAAACGCACGTCCGAGCTGGCCGCGGTGGTACTCAAGGACATCGCGCTGTCGTTCGAGCTGCTGCGGGTAGTCAATTCCGCGCAGTTGCGCGCCTCGGCGCTGGGCGGCAGCGGCCCGGTTTTGACGGTGCGCCGCGCCATCGCGATGATCGGCACCGACGGCGTGCGCCAGGCGGCGCAGGCGCTGCGGCCCTGGCCCGGCCCGCTGCCCGAAGCGGCGGCGCTGATGCTCGAGCAGCAGCTCGCCCGCGCCGAGCGCGCCGGGCAACTGGCGCTGCGTCTGCGGCCACCGGGCTATGACACCGAGGTGGTGTTCCTCGTCACGCTGCTGCAGACGCTGGGACGGCTGGTGGTGCAGTACCACTTTCCGGACGACGCGCTGCAGATCCGCCGCCTGATGCAGCCCGCTGCAGCCGAGCGCCCGGGCGAGGCCGACGACCCGGGCATGAGCGAAGAGGCCGCCTCTTTCGCCGTGCTGGGGACCGACATCGAGGCCTTGGGCCTGGCCGTCGCGCGCCACCTGGGGCTGGACGACGCCGTGCTGGCAATGATCCGCCGCGTGCCGCTGGACCGCCCGGTACGCGTGGCCGAGTCGGAGGACGAACTGCTGCGCATGCTGGCCAGTTGCGCCCACGAGGCGCTGGACGCGCTGGACCTGCCTTCCGCACAGCACGGGCCCGCGCTGGCGCGCATCGCCAACCGCTACGCGCGTGCACTCGACCTGGACGGGCGGCGCTTGCACCATGCGCTGCAATCCGCTCCGGAGCCGGTGGCCGTGGCCGACTCCGCGCTGGCGCCGCTGTGATCCGCTGGCCCGCGCCGGTGTGAAGACGTCCCTCGGGCCTGCGGCCGCCGCCGCTGGCGTGCCGCCGGTACAGCGCCATGGACGCTTCGAGCTGCGCCGGCTGCTTGGCCGTGGCGCGCAGGCCAGCGTGTGGCTCGCCTATGACCCGCG
>JBBQOR010000716.1:0-1694 GCA_038331055.1 Burkholderiales bacterium | reverse complement strand
AGCAGCCGCCCGCCCGGGGCCAGCAGCGGCCACAGGGCGTCCAGCAGTTCGGCCTGCACCCGCGCCAGGGCGCCAATGTCCTCAGGCCGGCGCAGCCAGCGGATGTCGGGATGGCGGCGCACGATGCCCGACGCGGTGCAGGGTGCGTCCAGCAGGATGGCGTCGAACGGCCGCCCGTCCCACCAGCTTCGCGGCTGGCGGGCGTCGGCAGCGCGCAGCGCCACCTGGCCTGGGCTGCCGGCAGGCGGAAGGCCCAGGCGAACCAGGGTTTCCTGCACACGCTGCAGGCGCAGGGGGTCGCTGTCCAGGGCCAGCAGGTCCAGGTCGGCCAGTTCCAGCAGCTGTGCGGTCTTGCCGCCAGGGGCGGCACAGGCGTCGAGCACACGCGCCCCCGCGCGCAGCGGCGTCGGGCCGTCTTTCTGCGCGCCACCCAGCAACAGCGTGGCGGCCTGCTGGGCAGCGGCGTCTTGCACCGAGACCTCGCCTTCGACAAAACCAGGCAGCTGCGGCACCGGGCAGGCCTGTGCCAGATGAACGGCCTGGCCGCGCAGCGCAGCACCGGGCAGCACCGCGGCGGCGCGGCCGGCGGCCGCCAGGCGTTGGACGTAAGCCGCGCCGGTGCTGCGCCGGGCGTTGACCCGCAGCGTCATCGGCGGGCGCTGGTTGGCGGCCTCCAGCAGCCGCTGCCAGTCTTGGGGCCAGTCGCGTTTCAACCGTTCCACCCACCAGGCGGGGTGGTTGAAGGCGCCTGGGGCGCTGCGGCGCACGGCGCCGACCAGCGCGCTGCGTTCGCGCAGGAAGCGGCGCAGCACGGCGTTGACGAAACCGGCCGCTTGCGGGGCGCGGTGGCGCACGGCCGTCACCGCCTGGTCGACCAGCGTGTGTTCAGCGTAAGGCGCGGGTTCACCCGGCCACAGCAGGGCCAGGGCCAGCACCAGCAGGGCATCGACTGGCGGCGCGGGCTGCTTGGGCGCAAGCAGCGTGCGCAGTTCGGTGGCGCTGCCCAGCCAGCGCAGGCCGTGAAAGCTGAGCGCCTGCACGCCCGGCCGCTGCAACACCGGCACACGCGCCAGCGCGTCGTTCAGCGAAGCCCCGTTGCGCACGCTGTGCACGGCTTGGGCGGCCTGGTCCAGCAGCTGCCACAGCGGCGCGCTCAGCGAGCCCCCGGCGCCTGCCGACGCCTGGGCCGTAACGGCAGGCACGGCAGCCACGCCAGACACGGGTGCGGGCCGCAGGGCAGACAAGGGTGGCATTGGCGGGTTCGGCATCGGGCCAGTCTATGCCCTGCACCGGCACGACCCGGCCAGCCCGGCGCACAATTGGGGCCCTGTTGCCATGGACGGTGTCAATGTCGAGAGCCAGCACGCAATCCGCGCCCAAGATCTTTCGCAGCGAAGAAGAACTGGCTCAGCTGCCGGCGTCTGAACGCATCCGCTACCGGCTGGTGCAGGCCGACCGCCGCTACCACGCCAACGACAACATTGCGGCCTTCCTGCGTGAAGGTGAACTGGAAGAGCTGAAGGCCGAGGTGCAGGCCAAGCTGCAGGACGTGCTGCAGGCGCTGGTGATCGACACCGACAGCGACCACAACACCAACGAGACGGCCAAGCGCGTGGCCAAGATGTACCTGGAAGAGGTGTTCCGCGGCCGCTATGTGCCGATGCCCGCGGTCACCGAATTCCCGAACGTCGAAC
>JBBQOR010000715.1:0-1703 GCA_038331055.1 Burkholderiales bacterium | reverse complement strand
GCGCGCAGCCAGGCTGTCAAAATGGGCTATCTCTTGCGGGCTCACGTTGGAGCCAGCCGGGGCGGACGTCTGCATTTTCAAATCCTCGGTAGCGGCCATGGAGTCTATTTCGCCGCCCATTCATGGACCGTGATATCCCAGCCGCCGCTGACATGGGCCGGATCGGCGTGCGCAATGGCATTGGCCTGCTGCATATCAGCGACACGCAGCAGGTAGGCACCACCGGTTTTGTCGCCAAAGGGGCCGGACATTTCCAGCGTTCCCCGCTCGCGCAGGGCTTCCAGATAGGCGACGTGCCGCGGCACGATGGAGAGGTCAGCGTGTGCGCGACGCTTGGCCATGACCAGATAGCGATTCATCGTGACTCCTCTCAGATCGCTGCAATACGATCACGCCAGGCGCGCGTGCGGCCCAGAATGGCGGCTGTGTCCATGTCGACCAGCTCGCGCCCGGCCAGCTTGCGCCGACCGGCGATCCATACGTCGCTGACCTGGTGCCGGGAACAGGCATAGACCAGTTGCGACAGCACGTGGAACAGCGGCTGGGTTTCCAGATCGCTCAGTCGCACGGCCGCCAGGTCGGCCTGCTTGCCGACCTCGATCGAACCGACCTTTGCCTCCAGCCCGATCGCCCTGGCGCCGTTGAGCGTGGCGGCGCGCAGCGCAAAAGCGGCGTCGAACGCGGAGGCATCCTGCGCCACAGCCTTGGCCAGCTGCGCGGCCGTACGCATCTCGCCGAACATGTCCAGATCGTTGTTCGAGGCGCAGCCGTCGGTACCGATCGCCAGGTTCACGCCAGCGCGTCGGAATTTATCGGCTGGGCAAAAACCGGAGGCCAGCTTGAGATTGGATTCCGGGCAATGGATCACCGAGACCCCGGCACTGGCACAGGCGGCGATTTCCGCGTCGGTGACCTGGGTCATGTGCACCGCGATCAGCCGGTCATTGACCAGGCCCAACTTCTGCAGTCGCTGGAACGGGCGCAGGCCACTCTTTTTTTTCTCTTCCTCGATCTCGTGCGCGGTCTCGTGGGTATGCAGATGCACAGGAATATCAAGCTGATCGGACAGCATGCGGATCCGCTCGAAGCTCTCGTCGGAAACCGTGTACGGCGCATGCGGGGCAAACGCGGTGCTGACCAGGGGATCGCCGATGAAGCTGTCGTGCACTTCGCCGGCGCGCTCGAAATATTCGTCCTGGCTCTTCGCCCAGGCGGTGGGAAAGTCGATCACCGGCAGGCCGACCACGGCACGAAAACCCAGCTTGCGGTAGGTCGCGCCGATCACGTCCGGAAAGAAATAATTTTCATTGGCGCAGGTGGTACCGCCTCGCAACATCTCCGCTACCGCCAGCTCGACGCCATCGCGCACGAACTCTGGCCCCATCACCTTTGCCTCGGCCGGCCAGATATGCTGCTGCAACCACACCATCAGCGGCAGGTCATCGGCCAGGCCGCGCAGCAAGGTCATCGGGTTGTGCGTATGGCTGTTGATCAGGCCGGGAATCAGCACGTGCTCGCCCAGTTCGACCCGCTCCCGCGGCGCATAACTGGCTCGGGCCTCGGCAATGGGTAGCAGCGCGACAATGCTGCCGTTCTGCACTACGACAGCGTGGTTTTCCAGCACCGCCGCATGCGGCTCGACCGGAACGACCCAGCGGGCCTCGATCATCAGGTCAACGGGTTGTGTGGTCATCTGGCTCATC
>JBBQOR010000714.1:0-1703 GCA_038331055.1 Burkholderiales bacterium | reverse complement strand
CGGCAAGCGCCTGGCCGACATCGCCGAGGCCCTGACGCTGAGCCCGAAGACGGTGTCGGTCTACCGGTCACGCGTGCTGGAAAAGCTGAGCCTGGCCAACAACGCCGAACTCACGGTCTACGCCATCCGCAACGGGCTGGTCGGGCAGTGACCGGCGCAAGGCCGGCGGCTGCGGCCATGGGTCCATCGTCCGGTTCGTCGTCTGGCCTGCTGGAAGACCCCGTGGCCATCCGGCTGGCTGGCGCCGAGTTGTTGTCACTGGCGCTGCTGGACAGCCGCAACCACCTGCTGCAGGCGCTGGCTGCCTTTGAAGCGCCGGGCATCGCGCCAGGCCTGCGCAGCCAGGCCTGGCAGACCGCGGTACGCGGCGCCGCCTACCAGGAGCGCTGGCTGCTGGGCCGGCCGCCCGCCGCCGACACCCTGGACGGCGCTGCCGTGCCCGCCTGGATGGCCGATACCCTGGAAGCCAGCATCGACGCGCTGGACAGCGCCCGCGCTGCAGGCCACCCCGCCGACTTGCTGACAAAGTGCCAGCAGGCCCACCAGGCCTTGTTGCACGAAGACCGGTTGGGCGAATGCCTGGCGGTGCTGTGGCAGCAAGGCGCACCGCCAGCCTGTGGCCAACGCCCGCCGCTGTGGCTGCCGGCCTGCCCCTGGCGCCTGGGGGCGGGTGACGGCAATGGCAATGGCAATGGCAGTGGCAATGGCAATGGCAATAGCGATGTCGGCGGCGATGGCGACGCGGGTGTGCCATTCAACGAATGGGGCCTTGAGAGCGTGGCCATGCCCGAGAGCGAGATCGACGCACAGCCCGTGAACTGGCAGCAGTACGCCGAATTCGCGGCCGATGGCGGCTACGACCGGCCCGAACTTTGGGGCGACGCGGGCTGGGCCTGGTTGCAGGCGCAGGCCGAGGTGCGTGGCGGTGCGCCGGACGAAGCAGGCGCGCGGCGCGCACCGCGGCACGTGGCGCAGCTGGCAGGCGGGGTCCTGGTGCAGCGCGGGCAGGGCCGCAGCACGGGCCTGCAGCGGGCTGCGGTTGGGCAGCCGGCGATGCATGTCAGCCGCTTCGAGGCCCAGGCCTGGTGCCGCTGGGCCGGCCGCCGCCTGCCCACCGAAGTGGAATGGGAAGTGGCGGCCAGCACCGCCTCGTCGCGCGGCTTTGTCTGGGGCGATGTCTTCGAATGGGTGGCCGGCAGCGCCCGCGCCTGGGCGGGCGCAGGCCTTGCGCCGCCCGGCTGCCTGGACGTGCCGCCGCCGGCGGGCAGCCAGGCCGTGCTGCGTGGTGCCTCGTTCGCCACCCGCCGACGGCGCCATCACCCCCAGGCCCGGCGCTTCGCCCCAGCCGGGCATGATCACGCTTTCTGCGGCTTTCGCAGTTGTGCACGCTGAGTTCTGATCTCTGGCCCACGCCCTGCGCTCCGCGCCTCTAACTTGCCGCTACGCCATGCCAACCCTCCAGCTCACCCTGAACGGCCGCGCCACTGCAGTGGACGCCGAGCCCGCCATGCTCTTGATCGACCTGCTGCGCGACGCGCTGGGCCTGACCGGCACCCACCAGGGCTGCGACACCGCGCAATGCGGCTGCTGCACGGTGCTGCTGGACGGCCAAAGCGTGAAGGCCTGCAGCGTGCTGGCGCTGCAGGTCGCCGGGCGCAGCGTCACCACCATCGAGGGCCTGGCGCAGTTGCACGGCCGAGCTG
>JBBQOR010000713.1:0-1704 GCA_038331055.1 Burkholderiales bacterium | reverse complement strand
TCGCGTTCTCGACCAGCGGCTGCAGCAGGAGAGGCGGAACCCGCACTCCGGCCAGCGCAGCCGGCAGGTCGAGCCGCGGCTGCAGCCGCTCTCCCATCCGCACTTGCATCAGTTGCAGGTAGTCGGAAACGCGGGCGAACTCGTCGGCAAGCGTATGCCAGGGCTCGCGCGATGCATCGAGCGTCGCGCGCAGGTAGGCCACGAGATGGTCAAGCATGGTCGCCGCGCGCTGCGCATCCGTCGTGACGAGCACGCGCAGGTTGGCCAGGGTGTTGAACAGCATGTGCGGCTCGAGCTGGGATTCGAGCAGCTTGAGCCGGGCGTCGGCGGCGTCGCGCTCGGCGTTGGCGATCTGGCGCAGGCGGCGCTGGTCCTTGCCGCGCGACAGGAAGAAGTAGGAGATCGCGGCGGTGATCGCGATGCTGACAATGAGGTAGCTGGTGAAGGCGCGGGCCGAGCGGCGCCACAGGTCGAAGGTTGAGCAGCCGCAGTAGAGGTCGCCGATCCAGGTGCCGACGACGTAGCCGAAGCCGACGCCGCCGACCATCAGGGCGATGGCGCGCCAGCCGGTCGGCCAGTGGCTTTCGGGATCGAGCGCGAACAGGCGTCGGCCGAAGTCGATGCTGGCCCAGATCGACAGGCCGATCGCCTCGGCATAGACCAGTTGCTGCAGCCAGTCTCCGCCGCGCACCATGCCGACCATCTGCAGCGACCAGCTGTCGCCCGGTTGCGCGGTGGTGCCGCCACGGGCGATGCCGAGCGCAAGGGAGACGACGAGCGAGAAGGCAGCGACCGTCGCGCCGCGGCGCAGGTGAGCGCGGGCCGATTCGCGCAGGCCGTTCATCGCGCCGCCTGCGCCGCCGTCAAGGCGCCGACCTCCGTTGGCGCAAGCTCGGCAGGAGTCGCGTTCGCGGCCAGGGCCCCACCACGCAGCGCCGGAGCGTGCGGCACAGCCGCGGCGCGTGCCCGCAGCTCTGCCGTGGTGCTGCCGGGCCCTTCGGCACGCCAGCCCGGCGGCATCAGCAGGTGGCCGGCGCAGGCGCGCAGGCTGCGCGCCTTCGCGAGGTCGCGGGCGAGCCGCGACCACTCGTGGAACTCGATCACCAGCGGGTTGTTGCCGCGCAGCGGCTCGACCAGACCATAGCGGCAGGGCAGGTCCTCGCGTTCGCGCCGGTAGGTGCCGAAGAGACGGTCGAAGACGATCAGCACGCCGCCATAGTTGGCGTCCAGGTACTCGAGGTTGGCGGCGTGGTGGACACGGTGTGCCGACGGCGTGTTCAGGACATATTCCAGCCAGCCGAGCTTCGGGATCCAGGCGGCATGGATCCAGAACTGGTAGAGCAGGTTCAGCGCCAGGACTTCGAAGACGATGCGCGGCGCAAAGCCGATCCAGATCAGCGGCAGGTAGAACACCGAGCTGCCGGCGATCCGGCTGAGCGCGCCGATGCGGTAGGCGGCGGCCAGGTTCAGGTCGTTCGACGAATGGTGGACGGCGTGGTTGCACCAGAACCAGCGCACCCGGTGCGCCGCGCGGTGGAACCAGTAGTAGCAGAACTCCTGGCCGATGAAGAGCGCCAGCAGCGGGGTCCAGCCGTCGAGCGCGATCGTGCCGATCCGGTGCTGGTGGGCCAGCAGGATCAGCGGTGTCGCGATCGACACCGGGACGAGGATCTGCAGGCTGATGCGCGCGAACAGGTCCAGCAT
>JBBQOR010000712.1:0-1707 GCA_038331055.1 Burkholderiales bacterium | reverse complement strand
CAGCACCTGATCGTCAGCCTGTCTGGCACCGGCCAGGGCGTGGTCGATGATCTGCTGTCTAGCCTGGGGCGCTCGCGGCGCGTGATGTTGAGCGTCAACCAGTACCACACCGCCATCCGCGCCATCGCGGCTTCAGACCTGCTTGCCGTGTTGCCAGCGGCGCCGTCGACCGCTTCGGGCGCAGAGGCCGGCCTGCTGCATCGGCCGCTGCCGCTGGAAGTGCCGCCGTTGACGATCGAGATGCTGTGGGCCTCGCGCCGCGAAGCCGAGCCGGCTCACCGCTGGTTGCGCGAACTGGTGCAGAAGGCCGCTGATTTCGCATGACGATCGCCTGATGGTCGCCTGACAGGCGCCGTGATTCAATGTGAAGAGCGGCCGGCCGATATCACTGCCATGCGCGCCTTCGATCTCCTGCGGTTTGGCTTCTGTGGCTTGACGCTCCTGGCCAGCCTGGGCGCCGCGGCCGGCACCGTCGAGGTTCAGGTTCTCGGCAGCGACGGCCTGCCGCTGCCCGAGGCGGTGGTGTTTCTGGAGTCGCCTGCCGCGAAGGCCGCTGCCAAGCCGGCCTCTGGAGCCGAAGTCGAGCAGGCCAGGCGCCGCTTCACGCAGCGCGTGACCGTGGTGCCCGTCGGCAGCGAAGTCCGCTTCCCCAACCACGACACAGTACGCCATCAGGTGTACTCGTTCTCACCCGTCAAGACCTTTGAATTGAAGCTCTACGCCGGCACGCCGTCGAACCCGGTGCTGTTCGACAAGGTCGGCATCGCGGTGCTGGGCTGCAACATCCACGACAGCATGGTCGCCTGGGTGGTGGTCGTCGAAACCCCTTGGTACGGTCTGGCCGATACGCAGGGCACCGCCAAGCTGGACGGCGTGCCCGCCGGCAGTTACCGCCTGCGGACCTGGCACCCGGGGTTGCCGCCAGGCGCGCCGGCCCTGGATCAGGTGCTGACGGTGCCCGCCAGCGGCGCCAAGCTGTCGGTCAAGCTGCCGCTGACGGCGGCGGCTTCGTGATTTCAGCGGCGACGCGCATGGCAGACGGCTGGCTGCCGCGGCGGCTTTCGTCGCGCATCGTCGCGTTGTTTCTGGGCTTGCTCTTGGCGGTGCAGGGCGCCGGCTTCGTGGTTGTGAACTGGAGCATCGACCGCAACGCGCGTGAACTGCTGACCCAAGACCTGCAGGTGGGTGAGCGGGTGTGGACGCGACTGCTGCAGCAGCGGGCACAGAAGCTCACGCTCGGCGCTTCAGTGCTGGCTGCTGACTACGGCTTTCGCGAAGCGGTGGTCTCGCGTGACGAAGAAACACTGCGTTCCGCACTCTCCAACCACGGCGCACGCATCGGTGCCACGTTGACGGCCATGCTGGCGCCAGACCTGTCGCTGCGGGCGCTGGGTGAAGACAGCACGCCTGACGCCGCGTCTGCCCTACAGGCGCTCGCGCCGCGCCTGGCTGCAGACGGCAGCGCCCTGGCGCTGGTGGCCGGGCAGCCTTACCAACTGGTGCTGGTGCCGCTGCGCGCGCCACTGCTGATGGGCTACGTGGTGATGGGCTTCGCGCTTGACCAGGCGATGGTCAGCGACATGCACACCATTTCGGGCCTGCAGGTGGCGCTGCTGGTGCAGCCTGCCGCCGGCGCCGAGCGCGTCGCGCTGTCGAGCTTCACGCCCGGCGTGGCGGCGCAACTGACGAATCTGGAAGCCGCGCGAA
>JBBQOR010000711.1:0-1710 GCA_038331055.1 Burkholderiales bacterium | reverse complement strand
TGCATCGGCCTCGGTCAAGCTGGCCCACGACGACGGCCACGAGGCCAGCGAAGCGGCGATTGGCGATGGCCCGGTCGATGCGGTGCTGCGCGCGATCGAGCGCGCCACCGGCAGCGAGCTGGAGCTGACCGACTTCCTGGTGCGCGCCGTCAGCGAGGGCGGTGATGCCCAGGGCCAGGCCCAGCTGACCGCACGCCATGCCCAGCGCGACTGGCGCGGTCATGGCGTCAGTACCGACATCGTCGAAGCCACCGCCCTGGCGGCGCTGGCCATCGTCAACCGTATCTCGCGACAGACACCGGCCGCCGCGCCGGTCGCTGTTGCGCACCTGTGATCACGAGGAACCCTGCATGAATACCGCCTTCCTGTGGCACAACGGCCAGATCAAACCCTGGGCCGACGCCACCTGCCACGTCAGCACACACGCCCTGCACTACGGCTCCTCGGTATTCGAGGGCGAGCGCGTCTATGCCACGCCGAAGGGGCCGGCGTACTTCCGCCTGGCCGAGCACACCGCCCGGCTGTTCGAGTCGGCCCGTGTCTACGACATCGAGATCGGCTACAGCCAGGACGAGATCAACGCTGCCTGCATGGAGCTGATCCGCGCCAACCAGATGGCCTCGGCGTATGTACGCCCGATCGTGTTCCGCGGCGCCGGTGGCCTGGGCGTGCTGGCGAAGGACGGCGCGCCGGTGGACGTGGCGATCATGGCGCTGAACTGGGGTGCCTACCTCGGCGACGCGATCGAGAAAGGCGCCGATGTCTGTGTCTCGTCGTGGAACCGGCCGGCACCGAACACCATGCCGACCTGGGCCAAGGCCGGCGGCAACTATCTGTCGAGCCAGCTGATCGCGGCCGAGGCGCGCCGCGGCGGCTACGACGAAGGCATTGCACTGGGCTACAACGGCCTGCTCAGCGAAGGCGCCGGCGAGAACCTGTTCCTGGTCCGCAAGGGCAAGCTGATGACGCCGCCGACCAGCGCCGGCATCCTCGCCGGGATCACCCGCGACAGCGTGATCACGCTGGCCGGTGACCTGGGCCTGACCGTGGAAGAACGCGACCTGCCGCGCGAGGCGCTGTACAGCAGCGACGAAATCTTCATGACCGGCACCGCCGCCGAGATCACCCCGGTGCGCTCGGTCGACCGCAAGACCGTCGGCGCGGGCGTCCCCGGCCCGATCACCAAGGCCTTGCAGCAGGCCTTCTTCGGCCTGTTTGATGGCCGCACCAACGATAGCCGGGGCTGGCTGGAGTACGTGGATGAGGCGCGAGCTGATCAAGTGCAGCCCGCAGCCCGGGAGGCGTTGGCATGAGCGCGCGCACCTTGTTCGAAAAGGTCTGGGATGCGCACGTGGTGGCCGCCGAAACGGCCGACACGCCGGCGATCCTGTATGTCGACCTGCACCTGGTGCATGAAGTCACCTCACCGCAGGCGTTCAGTGAGTTGCGCGAGCGCGGGCTGCAGCTGCGCCGGCCCGATCGCATGCTGGCCACGCTGGATCATTCCACGCCGACCCTGCCGACCCATGCCGACGGCACGCGCCCTTACGCCAATGCCGAAGCGCAGGCGCAGGTGACCCAGCTGGAAAGCAACTGCCGCGAATTCGGCGTCGAGCTGCACGGCTGGGACAGCGCCGATCGCGGCATCGTGCACGTGATCGGGCCGGAACTGGGCGCGACCCAGCCGGGCATGACCATCGTCTGCGGCGA
>JBBQOR010000710.1:0-1710 GCA_038331055.1 Burkholderiales bacterium | reverse complement strand
TTGGTCTTGCCGAACACCACCGCGCCGGCCGCCAGCAAGCGGCGGATGCCCGACGCGTGCCCGGTGGGCACGATCTTCAGGAACGAGCGGCTGCCGTAGGTGGTGGGCACGCCGGCCACGTCCTGCACGCTGTCCTTGACGAGAAAGGGCACACCGGCCAGCGCGCCCTGGCGCAGTTCATCCCGCGGGCGCGCCAACTGCTGCGCCGCCAGATCGTCCAGCGGGCGCAGCAGTGCGTTCAGCTGCGGCTGCACGCGCGCCAACTGTGCCTGCGCCAGCGCCAGCAGCGCCTCGGGGGCCACCTCGCCGCGCGCCACCAGGGCGGCCAGCGCGGTGGCGTCGTGACTCAGGTAGTCGCTGTGGCGCAAACCGGGGGTCGATGCAGAGGTCAGCGCGCTCGTCCCTGGCCTTGCCCGAGGGCACCGATCACCGAATCCAGCAGATCCATCGTGAAGCTCTTTTCGAGTAGGAGAAGCCGGCGATTCTGGGGTGGCTGCCGCCGGGCGGCAAGGCCGGGGACGCCTGGCTCAGCCGGTCGCCGAAGGCCCCCAGCAGGTCAGCACCAGCCAGGCCAGTGCGGCCAGCGGCGCCGTGTCGGCGCGCAAGACGCGCTCGCCCAGACTGATATCGACAAAGCCTGCGGCGCGCGCCGCCGCGGCCTCCTCGGCTGTCAGGCCGCCCTCGGGGCCGCTCAGCACCACGGCCTGCGCCGGCGGCGACAGGCGCTGCGGCGCTGCCGCACCGGGCGCCAGACTCAGCAGCCAGCGCGGGCCGGCGGGCAGCGGCTGCGCCAGCCATTGGCGCAGGTTGCGCGCCGGGTGCAGCACGGGCACCCGCGTGCGGCCGCTCTGCTCGGCCGCGGCCACCGCCACCGCCTGCCAGTGCGTGCGCTTGCGCTCGGCGCGTTCGCTGTCCAGGCGCAGCACCGAGCGCTCGCAATGCAGCGGCTGGATCGCCACCGCGCCGAGTTCGGTGGCCTTCTCGACCAGCCAGTCCATGCGCTCGTTGGCCGGCATGCCGACCGCCAGCATCACCGGCAGCGCCGATTCGCGCTCGACCGCATCGTGGTGCTGCACGCACACCTGCACCTCGGTGCGCCCCATCGACACCACCACCGACGGCCACTCGCCGCCCCGGCCGTCGAACAGCACCAGCGCGTCGCCCGGCTGGGCGCGACGCACCTGCGCGTGGCGCGCGGCGGCCGGCGGCAGCGCGAAGGCGGCGCCGGGGGCCAGTGGCAGATCGACGAACAAGCGCATGCGCCCGATTCTGCCGCCGCCCCAACGCTGCAGATGCACCGCTTGGCGGCCCTTGCTCGAGCGCTCGAAAGGCCATGGCGTCGCTACAGTGAACCCACCATGCCCTACGTACTGCACGACAACGATGGCCGCATCTGCAGCCTGCACCGCGAACCCCCGGTGCCCGGCTGCGACTGGCTCGACGACCACCACCCCGAGGTGCGCGCCTTCATCGACGACGGGCTCGATGTCGGTGGCGAATCGGCGTACGAGCGCCTGGACGCGGGCTTCGTGCGTGTGCTCGAAGACCTGATCGACGTGCTGGTGAAGCGCGGCGTGATCAACCTGACCGACCTGCCCAACGACGCCCAGCGCAAGCTGTTCGCACGCAAGGGCCACCGCGCCAGCAGCCCGCTGGCCGAACTGAACCTGCTGGGCCTGCGATCAGGCATCGACGGCGGCCAGGCACAGG
>JBBQOR010000709.1:0-1712 GCA_038331055.1 Burkholderiales bacterium | reverse complement strand
AGAACAGCGCCAAAAAGGGCAAGCTGACCGCCGAGCAGGTGGAGCAGCGCATGGCCCTGGTCACGCCGACGCTCGACTACGCCGCGCTGAAGGACGCCGACCTGATCATCGAGGCAGTGTTCGAGGAGTACTCGGTCAAGGAGTCGGTGTTCACCCAACTCGATGCCGTGGCCAAGCCCGGCTGCATCCTGGCCAGCAATACCTCCACGCTGGATGTGAATCGGATCGCGAATTTCACCTCACGCCCGCAGGACGTGCTCGGCACCCACTTCTTCAGCCCCGCCAATGTGATGAAGCTGCTGGAAGTCGTACGCGGCGAAAAGACGGCCAAAGACGTGCTGGCCACAGTGATGGCGCTGGCGAAGAAGATCGGCAAGACCGCGGTGGTCTCCGGGGTTTGCGACGGCTTCATCGGCAACCGCATGATCGAGCAGTACAGCCGCCAGGCGGGTTTCCTGCTCGACGAAGGCGCCTTGCCCGAACAGGTGGACCGCGCCGCCGAAGCGTTCGGCTTTGCGATGGGCCCGTTCCGCATGGGCGACATGGCCGGCAACGACATCGGCTGGGCGATCCGCAAGCGGCGCGCGCTGGAGCAACCGGATCTGACTTATTCCAGGACGGCCGATCTGGTCTGCGAACTGGGCCGCTACGGACAGAAGACCGGCGCCGGCTGGTACGACTACAAACCTGGTGACCGCAAGGCGTACCCCTCCAGCGTGGTCAACGAGTTGATCGAGCGTCATTCCAGTGAACTGGGTGTCGCGCGGCGCAAGATCAGCGATACGGAAATCGTCGAACGCCTGGTCTACTCGCTGGTCAACGAGGGCGCGCATATTCTGGAGGAGGGTATTGCCTCCAAGGCTTCGGATATCGACATCGTGTATCTGACCGGCTACGGCTTTCCGATCTGGCGCGGCGGTCCGATGTTCTACGCCGACAGCGTCGGCCTCTACAACGTGCTTGCCGCCATGCGCGGCTATGCCGCGGGCTACCAGGGCGACGCATGGAAGCCGGCGCCGCTGCTGGTGAAACTCGCCGATGCCGGCAAATCCTTCAACAGCTGATCCATCAAGCATTCGACCGGGACCATTCAAGTGAAAGAAGCCGTCATTGTTTCCACCGCACGCACCGGACTGGCCAAGAGCTGGAAGGGCGCCCTGAACATGACCCACGGAGCCACCATGGGTGGGCACGTGGTGAAGCACGCCGTCGAGCGCGCCGGTATCGATCCGGCCGAAGTCGAGGACGTGCTGATGGGATGTGCCAATCCCGAGGGCGCCACCGGCGTCAATATCGCGCGACAGAGCGCCATCCGCGCGGGGTTGCCCGTCAGCGTGCCCGGTGCCACCGTCAATCGTTTCTGCTCCTCCGGGTTGCAGACCATCGCCATGGCGGCGCAGCGGATCATCGCCGGGGAGGGCGATATCCATGTCGCCGGCGGCGTGGAAAGCATTTCCTGCGTTCAGCCCTACATGAATCAGCACATGCTGAGCGAAGCATGGCTGGTTGAGCACAAGCCGGCGCTGTACTGGTCGATGTTGCAGACGGCCGAAAACGTGGCGAAGCGGTATGGCGTCTCGCGCGAGCGGCAGGATCACTACGGCGTCGAGAGCCAGCAGCGTGCAGCTGCAGCGGCGGAAGCGGGCCGGTTTGACGCCGAGATCGTGCCGATCACGGTACTGGCCGGCGTAGCCGATCCGCGTACGCGCCAG
>JBBQOR010000708.1:0-1716 GCA_038331055.1 Burkholderiales bacterium | reverse complement strand
ACGAGTGGGCCTTGCCCTACCGCCAGCAGCGCATCGAGCAACTGCTGGCGGCGCGGCCCAGGCACTCGCTGGACGACCTGGGTGCCATCCAGGCCGATGTGCAGTCGCTGGCGGTGCGCCCCATGCTGCCCTGGCTGCTGAAGGCCCGGCCTCGGCACGATCTGCTCGCCGATGTGCGCCAGCAACTCGCCGGCTTCGACGGTCGCATGGACGCCGATTCGGTGGCTCCGCTGGTGTTCTGGGCCTGGTCGCGCCAGTTCACGCTGGCGGTGTTCGGCGACGAGATCGGCCGCGCGGCGCTGGAGAAATCGATGGCCACGCGCAACTGGCGCGACGCGCTGGAAGGCGTGCTGGCGCGCGACGATGCCTGGTGGTGCGACGACAAGGCCACGCCGGCGGTCGAGACCTGCGCCACCATGAACGACCGCGCGCTCGGATTGGCCATCGAAGAGTTGCGCGAGCGCTTCGGCCCCGACGTCGAGCACTGGCGCTGGAGCCGCGCGCTGCAGGCGCGCGCAGAGCACCGGCCGTTCAGCCGCGTGCCGGTGCTGCGCGAGTTGTTCGAACTGCGCACGCCGGTGGGCGGTGACACCTACACCGTCAACGTCGCGCGGGTCTCGATGCAGCCCGATGCGGCTACCGGCGAGCTGTACCTGAACGAACACGGCCCCAGCCTGCGCGCGCTCTACGACGTCGGTGATCCGGCCCGCTCACGCGTGATGACCAGCAGCGGGCAGAGCGGCATCGTGCTGTCACCGCTGTACCGCCGCTTTGTCCAGCCTTGGGCGACTGTGCGCAGCGTGCCGCTGTGGCCGGCTGAGCCGCCGGCTGCCACGCTGACGCTGCAGCCGATGCCGGGTGACGGCGCTCGTTAGAACAACCCGCTAGACCGCGCCGTGCAGCGCCTTGCGCCGTGCGGTGAACTGCCACCAGGGGCGCGGCTCGCCGCCATCCATGAACTCGATGGCCGAAATGAAGGTGTCGAGCACGCAGGGGTCTTGCCGGCGCCCGCGCAGTTCGCACAGGCGGCGGTACAGCGCCAGCGCATCCTGGCCGCGCAACTGCTGCGGCTGCGCCAAGCCCAGATCGCGCAGGTCGGTTGCCAGCGAGGGGCCGATGTTGGTCAACTGCTCGAGCTCACTGCATTCAGCGGCGTGGCGGGCTTTGCGCGGGGAAAGGGCGCGCGGAGGGCGCAGCGACAAAGGGCTCAAGGCGGGCCTCACATCAGCATCGTGTTGCGGATCAGGCCGACGGCCACGCCCTCGATGACGAAGTCGGTGCCCGGCGGCACGACGATGACCTCGAACTCGGGGTTGTCCGGCACCAGCTCGATGGTGCTGGTGCCGCGTGTGCGGCGCAGCCGCTTGACGGTGACGTCGTCGCCCAGCCGTGCCACCACCACCTGGCCGCTCTTGGCCTCGGGCGTCTTGTGCACGGCCAGCAAATCGCCATCCATGATGCCGGCGTCGCGCATGCTCATGCCGCGCACGCGCAGCAGGTAATCGGGCTTGCGGGGAAACAGCGTGGCCTCGACGACGTAACTCTGATCGATGTGCTCTTGGGCCAGGATCGGGCTGCCCGCGGCGACGCGGCCGACCAGCGGCAAGGTCAGGTGCGCCACCCCCGGCAGGGGCAGCAGGTACTGCTTGACGCGTGATTCGGCCAGCGCACGCAATGTGTCAGACTTCAAACGGATGCCGCGCGAGGTGCCCCCGA
>JBBQOR010000707.1:0-1717 GCA_038331055.1 Burkholderiales bacterium | reverse complement strand
CTTCGCGCCAGAAGCGTTTCAGGAAGCGCGCCATGCCCTCGACGCCGGCCTCACTCCATTCCAGTGACTGTTCCGGCGGCGCGGCGAACATCGAGAACAGGCGCACCGTGTCGGCACCGTACTTGTCCACCATCGTCTGCGGATCGATGCCGTTGTTCTTGGACTTGGACATCTTCTCGGTGCCGCCGATGTGCACCGGCTTGCCATCCGCCTTGAGCGTGGCACCAACCACGCGTGCCTTCTCGTCGCGCTGCATCTCGACGTCGGCCGGGTTGATCCAGTCCTTCGAGCCGTCGGCGTTGTCGCGGTAGAACGTCTCGGCGATCACCATGCCCTGGCACAGCAGGTTCTGCGCCGGCTCGTCCGAATGCACCATGCCCGCGTCACGCAACAGCTTGTGATAGAAGCGGAAATACAGCAGGTGCATGATTGCGTGTTCGATGCCGCCGATGTACTGGTCGACCGGCAGCCAGTAGTTGGCGCGTTCGTCGATCTGCGCGTTGGCGCCGGGGCTGGTGTAGCGCGCGTAGTACCAGCTCGACTCCATGAAGGTATCGAACGTATCGGTTTCGCGCTCGGCCGCGCCGCCGCACTGCGGGCAGACGCATTTGCGCCACTCCGGATCGGCCTTGATCGGCGACTGCACGCCAGAGAACGCCACGTCCTCGGGCAGAATCACCGGCAATTGATCCTCCGGCACCGGCACCGCGCCGCAGCCTGAGCAGTAGATCACCGGGATCGGGCAACCCCAATAACGTTGGCGGCTAACGCCCCAGTCGCGCAGGCGCCAGTTGACCCGGCGCTGGCCGTGGCCCTGGCCTTCGAGACGGGTGGCCAGCGCCGCCAGTGCCTGAGCGAAATCCATGCCGTCGTAGGCACCGGAATTGACCAGCACGCCGCGCTCGGTCCAGGCGCCATCCTGCTGGATGCGACGCTCGAATTCCTCGATCACGCGCACCGGCGCGGAGATGTCCTGGGTGTTGAGGTCATGCCCGCGCAATGCCGCGCGCATCGGGTCGATGCCGACCCCGAGCGCCAGGTCGTGCTTGATCTCGCGCAGCGCGTCGAGCACGGAGGCGTCAACGATCACCATCTTGATCGGCAGGCTGTACTTCTGCGCGAATTCCCAGTCGCGCTGGTCATGCGCCGGCACCGCCATCACCGCGCCGGTGCCGTAGCCCATCAGCACGAAATTGGCGACCCAGATCGGCACCGGCTCGCCAGTCACCGGATGGATCGCGCGCAGGCCGGTGTCCATGCCGCGCTTTTCCTGGGTCTCGAGTTCTGCCTCGGAAACGCCGCCGTGCTTCAGCTCGGCGATGAACGCGGCCAGCCGTTCGTTTTCCTGCGCCGCCTGCAACGCCAACGGATGCTCGGCAGCGATCGACAGGAAGGTCACACCCATCAAGGTGTCGGGTCGGGTGGTAAACACGCTCAGCGCATCGCCACCGCCTTCCAGTGCAAAGTGGATCTCCAGCCCTTCGCTGCGACCAAGCCAGTTGCGCTGCATGGTCTTGACCGCGTCGGGCCAGCCCGGCAGCGTGTCCAGGCCGTCGAGCAGCTCCTGCGCGTAGTCGGTGATCTTCAGGAACCACTGCGGAATTTCGCGCTTTTCCACCAGCGCGCCAGAACGCCAGCCACGACCATCCACCACCTGCTCGTTGGCCAGCACGGTCTGGTCGATCGGGTCCCAGTTGTCCACCGCATTTTTGCGGTA
>JBBQOR010000706.1:0-1725 GCA_038331055.1 Burkholderiales bacterium | reverse complement strand
ATAGTGATTGATCCAGGGCTGCTGCATTTCCATGTGCCGCTTGGTCAAGCCGCGGCCGTCGATGCCGACGATCACGAGGCCGGCGAACTTGTCGTCGTCGGCCAGCGCGCGCAGCGCGGCGAGCGGGTAGTTGCCGTTGACCGCCAGCATCGCCACGCTGCGCCCGCCCAGCAGCTGCGACAGCAGCGCCGGGTCCACGGCGAACTGTATCCGCGACGCGCCGAGGAGCACCACCGCATGCGGATCGGCGCGCACGCGGTCGTACTGGATCGACCACAGGTCGGGGTCGTCCTGCACCGAGGGCACATAGCCGCGCGCCCGCAGAACGCCTTCGTACGCCGCGCACAGCGCCGCGACGACCGCCAGGGCCACGATCCACGCCTTGAGCCAGCCGCGGTCCATGTCAGAACTGGAAGTAGATGAACGCAGGGTTGAGGCCCGGTGAGAACACCACCGCGGCCAGCGCCAGCCCAACCGCCGTCGTCCGCCGCCACACCGCCCACTTGTCGAGCCAATCCCATCCGCGCATTTCCGCCGTCGCGATGTGCGTGCCGACCACCAGTACGATCCCGAGGAGCCCGATCAGTCGCTCGCCGGCGCCGATGACGCTGGGGGCGCCGTGCTGACCGAAGCCGAACATGCCGACCAGGAACGTCCCGCCCTGTTCGAGCGAAGTCGCGCGAAAGAAGACGGCGGCGATCGAGAACATCGCAAATGTCACCAGCGCGTACGCCGCGCGCGCCGCGCGATGGCGCACCCGCACGAAATCGAACACGTGATCGCGGAATATGCGCTCCAGCACCTGGAAGAGGCCGTTCAGACCACCCCAGATCACATAGGTCCACGCGGCCCCGTGCCACAGCCCGCACAGCAGGAACGTGACGAGGAGGTTCAGGTGCCCTCGCACGCGGCCCTTGCGATAGCCGCCGAGCGGCTTGAACACGTAGTCGCGCAGCCACGTGGAGAGCGACATGTGCCAGCGCGTCCACAGATCGGCCATGCCCACCGCTCCGAACGGGCTGTCGAAGTTGAGCGGAAAGCGGAAGCCGAACAGCAGCGCGGCGCCGATCGCGCACAACGAGTAGCCGCCAAAATCGCAGTAGGCCTGCAGCGAGAACGACATCGCGCCGAGCCAGATATCGCCCGCATTCGGCTGTGCGCCGCGCGCGTAAACCTGGTCGACCAGTGGCGCGAACACCAGGTCGGCCAGGAACACCTTGAGCGCCAGCCCGAACGCGAGCAGCGCCATGCCCTTGCCAAGCGCCGTCGAGCGCCACGACTTCTCCATCGCGCACTGCGGCTCGAAATCGCCGTAGCGCAGGATCGGGCCGGCCACCAGATGCGGAAAGAACGTCACGTAGAGGCTGTAGTCGAGCAGGCTCTTCGACGCGGCAACCCGTCGCCGGTAGACATCGACCACGTAGGAGAGGCTCTCGAACGTGTAGAACGAGATGCCGATCGGCAGGATGATCCCCAGCGAGATCGGCTTGAAGTCGATGCCCGCGAGCCTGGCGAGCTCGATCGCGTTGTCGGCGAAGAACTGCGCGTACTTGAAGAACCCGAGCGCGCAGAGGTTGACCGCGATGGACGCCGCCACGATCGCCTTGCGCCGTGCAGGCGCCTCGACCCGCTCCATCCACCGTGCGGCGAGCCAGTCGAAGCCGGTGGTGGCCACGAGCAGCAGCACGAAGAACGGATTCCACGCCGCGTAGAACAGGTAGCTCC
>JBBQOR010000705.1:0-1728 GCA_038331055.1 Burkholderiales bacterium | reverse complement strand
CCCTGCGCGACAGCATGCTGGTGGGCGAGTTGTCGGGCCTGGGCCTGAGCGCCAGCGAGGCTTTTGCCAGCGCGCTGGCCGACATGGGCGCACGGGTGCAGAGCGCGCGCACGGCCGCCGGCATCTCGCAGAGCCTGGCCGACAGCGTGGAGACCCGCCGCGCGCAGAACGCCGGCGTCAATCTGGATGAAGAGGCGGCCAAGATGATCCAGTACCAGCAGAGCTATCAGGCGGCGGCGCGGGTGCTGCAGGTGGCGCAGACGCTGTTCGACCAGATGCTGCAGAACATCAACTGAGGACACTGAGCGTGCGCATCTCCAACTCCCACGCCTACCAGGCCACGATCGACAACCTGTCGCGGCGCCAGCAGTCGCTGGCCGACGCGCAGGAGCACCTGAGCACCGGCAAACGCGTGATCACGCCCGGTGACGACCCGGCCGCGGCGGCGCGTGCCGAGCGCGCGCTGGCGGTGAAGATGCGCGCCGAGGCGGATCAGCGCTCGCTGCAGATGGCGCGCGGCGTGATGGAGCAGGCCGAGGGCGCGCTGGGCGATGCTAGCGAGGTGCTTCAGCAGGCGCGCGAGCTGGTGGTGTCGGCCGGCAACGGCAGCTTCAGCGACCGCGAGCGCGCCGGCGTGGCCGATGCGCTGCGCGCACTGCGCAACCGGCTGCTCGCGCTGTCCAACCGCGACGATGGCGCCGGCCAGGTGCTGTTCGGCGGCGCCGGCTCCACGCGCACCCCCTTTGTCGATGCGCCCGGCGGCGTGCGTTTCGACGGCCAGTCCGGCGAGGCCGTGGTCATCGCCGGTGAGGCCCTGCCGGTCGCGCTGGACGGGCGCAATGTGTTTCTGTCGGCGCGCGACCCGGCCACCGGGCAGGACAACCTGTCGGCTTTCGACGCGCTGCAGGAAGTGGCCGATGCGCTGGCGCTGCCCGGTCGCACCTCGCAGGAGACCTCGGCCGCGGTGCGCAACGCTCTGGGCGACATCGATGCACTGGGCGACCACATCGGCCGCCACCGCGCGCGGCTGGGCGATGGGCTGGGTCGGGCCGACGCGCTGGACCTGCGCCTGTCGCAGCGCGTCACCGTGGCGCAGGGCGAGCGCAGCAACGCCGAGGACCTGGACATGGTGCAGGCCATCTCGGACTTCCAGAACCAGCAAAACGGCTACGATGCGGCGCTCCGCACCTACGCCACGGTGCAGCGGCTGTCACTGTTCGACTACATCGGTCGCTGAGCCCGGCGGCACCCCCGCCGGAGGCGCCGCTCGGCGCCCATCACATCGGATCTCGCATGCTGGACTCCCCGCTCCTCGGCCGCGTGCGCCTGGGTCATGCCCCGCTGCTGGACCGTAAGCGCAGCGTGGTCGCGACCCGACTGACGGTCACGCCGGAGCGCGCCGACGCGCCGCCCGAGGCGGTCGCGCTGCTCGGGTTGCTGGCTGACGTGTGGCCCGCGGAGCCGGGTCCGCGCGGCCCCGCGTTGATGCTCAACATGGCCAGCGAAGCCTGGCTCGATGCCGTCCTCGGGGCGCTGGACGACTGGCGCCCCTGGCTCGAGGTGCCGGCCTTCCTGGCCGCGGATGCCGTGCGCGCCCAGGCCCTGGCCGCCTACGCCGACGGCGGCGGCGTGCTGGTGCTGCGCGGACGGCCACCGCAACCGCTGCCCGGCGCGCTGCAGGGCCGTTTCCAGCACGCCATCGTGGAGCAGGCGGGCGCCGCACGCTCT
>JBBQOR010000704.1:0-1736 GCA_038331055.1 Burkholderiales bacterium | reverse complement strand
TCGACCTTGATCGACCTCTTCGACGGCACCGACGCGGCGGCCGACGCGGCGGCCACGGCCCTGCGCACCGCGCTGCATGGCGGGCCGGTGGTGGTCAGCGACATCGTGCTGGCCGAGCTGTGCGCTGCGCTGCGGCGCGGCAGCGACGTGCTGCAAGACATCGAGGAGGCCGGCATCCGCTACCTGGCCACCGAGTCGCGCGCGTCGCTGCGCGCCGGCGAGATGCAGCGCCGCTACCGCCAGCGCGGCGGGCGCCGCGAGCGCACCGTGCCCGACTTCCTGATCGGCGCGCACGCGCTGCTGCAATGCCAGGGCCTGATCACCCGCGACGCGGGCTTCTACCGTGACTATTTCAAGGGCCTGAAGCTGATCGTCCCTCAGGCTTGATCCCGCCTGAGCGCACCTGAGCGCGCCTGAGCCCGCCCCCCGCCTCCCTCACCACACCCCACCGCAAGGAAACGCCACCGTGCCCCACGCCTTCGCCAAGACCGTCAAGACCTTCACCACCCCCACCGGCAAATTGGGTCAGCTGTATTCGCTGCCGGCGCTTGCGCGCAGCTTTCCAAGCGTGAGCCGGCTGCCGCACAGCCTGCGCATCGTGCTCGAGAGCGTGCTGCGCAACTGCGACGGCAAGAAGGTCACGCAAGAGCACGTCAGGCAGCTGGCCGGCTGGACGCCGAACGCCGAGCGCACCGAGGAGATCCCCTTCGTCGTCGCCCGCGTCGTGCTGCAGGATTTCACCGGCGTGCCGCTCTTGGCCGACCTGGCCGCGATGCGCAACGTGGCCGACAAGATGGGCCTGGACGCCAAGCGCATCGAGCCGCTGGTGCCGGTGGACCTGGTGGTCGACCACAGCGTGATGATCGACCACTTCGGCAGCCCGAAGGCGCTCGACCTGAACATGAAGCTCGAGTTCAGCCGCAACCAGGAGCGCTACCAGTTCATGAAGTGGGGCATGGACGCCTTCAGCACCTTCGGCGTGGTGCCGCCGGGCTTTGGCATCGTGCACCAGGTCAACCTGGAGTACCTGGCGCGCGGTGTCTTCAAGGCCCCGGGCGGCGCGGGCGCCGACGGCAAACCGATCAAGATGTATTACCCCGACAGCCTGGTCGGCACCGACAGCCACACGACGATGATCAACGGCATCGGCGTCGTCGGCTGGGGCGTCGGCGGCATCGAAGCCGAGGCCGGCATGCTCGGCCAGCCGGTGTACCTCCTGACGCCCGACGTGGTCGGCTTCGAGCTCACCGGCGCGCTGCGCGAGGGCGTCACCGCCACCGATCTGGTGCTGACGGTGGTGGAGATCCTGCGCAAGGAAGGCGTGGTCGGCAAGTTCGTCGAGTTCTGCGGCGAAGGCGCGCGCACGCTGGCCGTGCCCGACCGCGCCACCATCGCCAACATGGCGCCCGAGTACGGCGCCACGATGGGCTTCTTCCCGGTCGACGAGAAGACCATCGACTACTTCAAGGGCACCGGCCGCAGCAAGGCCGAGATCGAAGCCTTCGAAGCCTACTTCCGCGCGCAGAAGATGTTCGGCATGCCCAAGGCGGCCGATATCGACTTCACCAAGCTGGTCCGGCTCGACCTGTCCAGCGTCACGCCCAGCTTGTCTGGCCCGAAGCGCCCGCAGGACCGCATCGAGCTCGGCAAGGTGAAGGACAAGTTCACCGAGCTCTTCAGCGCCGCGCCCGCGGCCAACGGCTTCAACCAGCCGGCCGACAAGCTGGCCGCGCCCG
>JBBQOR010000703.1:0-1737 GCA_038331055.1 Burkholderiales bacterium | reverse complement strand
GGTGCCGCCCGACCACGCGTGGCCGGCGCCGTGCAGCAGCCAGTGTTCCAGCACCGGGCGATGCTTGGCATCGGTATGCACGGTGCGCGTGTAGGCATGGCGGCCGGTGGGAGATTCGCGACTGACGTGGGTTGTCAGCGCGGCGCCCGCGCCGGCCTGCGTCAGGACATGCTGGCCGTTGACCGGGTGCACGGTGCGGTCGCGGTCGCCGTGGAAGACGATGGTGGGCATCGCCCGGCCGCGGCGGACCGGATGGCCGGCGCTGCCCTGGCGCATCGCCGCGCACGCGGTGCCGCCGTCGGTGGCCGCGCCCGGCGCCAGGCCGGAGTGCACGCCGACCGCGGCGAACAGGTCGGGATACGCGGCACCCATGATCGCCGCCGCGGCGCCGCCGGCCGACAGCCCGGCCACATAGACGCGCGCGGGGTCGACGTTGTGCGCCGCCATCACCGCGCGGGTGATGCCGGCGATGATGGCGGGCTCACCGCCGTCGCGGGCCTGGTCCGCGGCGTTGAACCAGTTCCAGCAGCGTGCGCTGTTGGCCGATTGCGGCTGTGCGGGATAGACGACCAGCCAGCCCTCGGCCTCGGCCAGCGCGTTCATGCCGGTGCCGGCGGCGAAATCCTCCGGCGACTGTGTGCAGCCGTGCAGCATCACCAGCAGGGCCGGCGGCTGGGTGAGCGCGCGGCCGGGCATGTACAGGCGGTAGTCGCGCTGGCCCGCGGGGCCGGCATGGAGATGGGCGTCGAAGCGCGCGCCCGGGGCGCAGGCCGGCGCCTGGGCCGGGCCGCGACGCTGACCCTTCAGCGGCATGCTGCGCAGCTTGGCCATCAGGCTGCGGGGCAGCGGGTTCGCGCCGCTGCGGTTTGTGGTTGAGGCCGGGGCTGCTTCGGCGGGCCCGGCATCCGTGTGCGGCTGCGCCTGCGACGGGTCGGGCGTCCACGCGCCATTGCTGCTGGGAGACGGCGGCAGCATGTCGATGGGTGCGCGGCCGTGCGGGGTGTTCGATGCGGTCGCGTTCGATGCAGTGGTGTTCGCCGCAGTCGTGTTGGATGAAGTCGTGTCCGGCGAGGTGGTATCCGGCGCGCCGATGCCTTCGCCACGCAGCACCGCCATCGCCTCGCGCAGGCGGCCCTGGCGGGTTAGTCGGGTGGCGTGGGCCATGTCGATGGTCTTGTGCAGCATGCGAATGATGTCCTGCGCAGTAGCGCGGTGGTAACGCGGTAAGAAATGACGCCGGCGGCAGGGCCGGCCGGGAATCTCAGACGATGCGGTCGCGCAGGGCGGCCTTGACCTCGGCGCTGGCCTGCAGCGCCCCCAGCACCTGCAGCCGGCCGATGGTTTCGCGCGCCAGCTCCGCGCTGACGTCGGCCGCGATGATCGCCAGCCCCAGCACCTGGATGTCCAGGGTTTCGCCGGCCGCGCGCACCGCTTCGAGGTCGGCCCGGGTGAACTGGCGCAGGCCCAGCTCCAGCCGGCGCCGGGCGACGGACTGGCTGACGGCGTCCTCATGGCGGTCCAACTGGTTGCGGATGGCGGTGCGGATGAAGTCGGTGCGGTTGGCGTAGAAGCCTTCCTGCACCAGCAGGTCCGCCCGGCCCAGGTCCATATGGCCCATGTTGATGGTGATTTTCTCGCTGTCGCTGCTGCCACTGGGCAGGGTTTCGGCGCGTCTGGTCATGGCTGCACCTTACAGCACCATCCACACGGATGGTCTGAAGATGGTATTCAGCACCA
>JBBQOR010000702.1:0-1747 GCA_038331055.1 Burkholderiales bacterium | reverse complement strand
TGCGCGCGAGGTTTCGCGCTGGATGCGTCCGGCAAGCGTGGCCTTGCCTTCGCGGCCCACCAGGTCGGCGGCGCTGTTGTCGGACAGAGCCAGCAGGATGTTGTTGCGGATCACCGGCATGAAGGCCTTGATCTGCGCTTCCATGGCGGCGTCGGCCACTTCCAGCGTGATGCCCACTTGGGCGTAGCGTTCCGCGTCGCGGTCGGCCAGGTTCACGGTGAAGGGCTCCAGCGGCACGAACACCGGCGGGTGCTTGGGGTCGTGCGCCGCAGCCTTGGTCTTCTTGGCCGGGTGCTCGCCATCGTCCTCCGCTGCGGCGGCTTCTTCGGCGGCGGCGGCGTTCTTTTTCATCATCACAACCGCCACGCCGCCGCCAATGGCAAGCACGGCAACCACTGCAGCAATGATGATGATGAGTTTCTTGTTGCCCTTCTTGGGCGGTGCAGCGTCGGTGGCGGCGGCAGCAGTGGACATCGGGTCTCCTAGAGGCCCCGCCCGCAGCAGCCTGCCGTGACAGCAGGCGCCGGGCGGTTCGGCCGGTTCAGACCATTATTGAGACCGTCTGTCTGACGCCAAAGGCTGAAAAGCGCCTCGAAAGGCCAGCTTCCTCGGCGTCGCTGCGAACGCCACGGCATGTGATTCCTGATCCGCTGCCGGCTTCGCTGCCGGGGCCACGGGCGGCTTGGCCTCAGGCCACCAGGTCGACCATGCCACGCGGCTGTGCCAGTGCTGTGCGCTGGACGTTGCCATGGGTGTCGGCGTCGTTGGCTGGGTCTTGCACACGCGCCCGGCTGCGGTTGCTGTCGTCGCCGACGCTGCGATCGGACTGCTGCGGCTGGTCGAACACGCCGCCACCTGCCAGCGTGAAGCCGGCTTCCGCGAGGCTGCCTGCCAGGCTGGGCATGGCTTGTTCCAGTGCCTGCCGGGTCAGCGCGTGTTCGGCCGTGAGGTTCACCTGCGCAGCCGCACCTTCCAGCAGGATGACCACGCGAACGGGGCCCATGTCGGTGGGGTTCAGCTGCAACTGGGCCTCGTGCACGCCTTCGCGCACCCAGACAGCAACCTGGGCGCTGAACTTGGCCGTGAACGCTTCGGTTCCCGGCTGGGCGTCGAGGCTGGCACTGCGTGAAGCAGCAGCGGCCTGTGGCGGCAGCGCGCCGTTGGCCAGACCGGCGATGGTGGCAGCGGAAATGGCGGGGTTTGAAGCGGGTCCCGAAGCGAGGGTCGGCGCGGAAGACAGGGCGGTCGCTTCAAGCCGATCGGCGGCTCGGCCCGTGGCGCTGGCTGTGTCTGCGGGCAACGGGATGGCGTCTGCAGCGGCGCTGGTGTCAGCCTCAGCCGGTCCCGCGGCAGCTCCCAGCCTCGCGGCTTCGGCGGCCAGCTGCGCCGTGCTGGGCCCGGGACCGGCGCTTTGGCCTTGCAGCACCTGCGTGCTGGCAGCGCTTGCGTCGCCGCCGGCGCCACCCGCACCGCCACCTGGCGTGGCGTGGTGAAGCATCGGCAGATCGGCGGGGCACTCGATGACGGGGGGCGTTGGGTTGAACTGCCCGGGCACCACCGGCACTTCTTCGTCCGTGGGCAAGGGCAGAGGGGCAGGGCCCGGACCGTCTTCCGGCGGGCCATCCGGGCCAAAAGGCGCCGACTTGGGGGGCAAGGGCGTCTTCGGGGTGGTCTTGAACAGCTTGGCCAGCACATCGGCCTCGCTGGCGGTGGGCTTGCGGCCGTGGCGGGCTTCAGCGGCCGGCAG
>JBBQOR010000701.1:0-1748 GCA_038331055.1 Burkholderiales bacterium | reverse complement strand
CGCGTGCGCGTCAACCCCGGCGACTGGATCATCGGCGAAGCGGACGGCGTGATGGTCGTGCCGCAGAAAATTGCAATGGAAGCGCTGGTGAAAGCCGAAGCGCTGGAAGTGGAAGAAGAAGGAATGCGCCAGGATGTCGCGGCGGGCATGTCCTTCGACGACGCCTACAAGAAGTGGGGGCGTGCCTGAGCGAGCAGTTTCGACACGGTGTATCCCGCGATTGAACAGACTTTTTGCACGATGCGCCGGGGGCGAATACCCTCGGCGTTTCATTGATGCAGGCTTCCGTATGCCTGCGCTGCCTATTGCCCCTAGCCCAGCCGGGTAGTTGCGGCGGCGGCAATGCACACCAGCGCTATGCCGATCACAGTCTCCAGGCCCAGGTTTTCGTGCAGGATCAGCCAGCCGATGAGCGCGCCGATGGCGGGTTGCAGGCTCATCAGCAGCCCAAAGACGCGCGGCGCGAGGTTACGCAGGGCGCGGAATTCCAGCCAGAATGGTATCACCGACGAGACCAGCGCGACGACCAGGGCGGTCGCCATCAACGTTGGACTCGCCAGCACGCCTAGCGCGCGCGCTGCCCCGAACGGCGCAGAAACCAGCGCCGCCATGCACATTGCCAGGGCAATGGTGGTGCTGCCGGGCAGGAGATTGCTGGCGCGTTTGGTGGCGAGGATATAGGCAGCCCAGGCGACCGCACAGGCGAAGGCCATCAGCAGCCCAACCGGATCGAGCGAGGCGTCGGTGATCGGCGAGAGCAGCAGGATGCCAGCAATCGCCAACGCGACCCAGATCAGGTCGGTCAGGCGGCGCGAACCGATCACGGAAAGCGTCAGCGGGCCGGAGAAGCCAATCGCAATCGCAATACCGAGCGGAAGCCGGTCGATAGCGGCGTAAAAAGTCAGCATGTTAAAGGCGATGGCCGCGCCGTAGATTGTAATCAGGAAGTAGACTCGGCGGGAGTAGCCGAACAGACGTGGCCGGACGAGCAGCAGAAAGATGATGCCGCCCAGGAACGTGCGTAGAAAGACGACTGCCGGAAAGCCGATGGCGTCGAACAACCCTTCGGCCATGGCTGCACCGACCTGCGCGGTGATCATGGCGAGGATCGCCAGCAACCAGGGCGGCACTGGAACTGACTCACGAGCGGGCGACGGGTTGTTCAGTATCGGAGTGGCCGGTTTGGATGACACGATGCTCAATTCTGTGATGACGATCTTCACTCATGGTAGTGGAGCGAATGCTGCCCGCCTAGTTCCAGCGCGTGCCACGCGATAGCGCGATGGATTGGACTGTTCGCGCCATGAGACCGGGCGGCTTGGGGCAATTTCGCGCGGTTGTTGCAGATAGTCCGATTATATACCTTGACAGTTATATAACCACTGTGGTATATTTGTTCTATGATGACAATCTACGAAGCGCTGGCCGAACCCATGCGCCGACACATCCTCGATCTGCTGCGCGAACAGCCGCGCCTCGTCGGTGAGTTGGCTGAACTGCTGGAGATCAGCCAGCCCGGCGTTTCCAAACACCTGCGCGTGCTGCGCGAGGTCGGGCTGGTGCGCGTGCGTCAGGATGCGCAGCGCCACTGGTACGAACTGCGCCCGGAACCGCTGGCCGAGGTCGATAGCTGGCTGGCGGCTTACCGTCACCTGTGGAACGCCCGGCTGGATCGCCTGGACGACTATCTGCACGATCTGCAAGCGAAAGAGGAGAACGAGGATGGCGAACAATAGTCCGACGACCAA
>JBBQOR010000700.1:0-1749 GCA_038331055.1 Burkholderiales bacterium | reverse complement strand
GGTGACGGCGGACGGGCGCTACAGCGTCGACCGCCAGGCGGTCGACGGGCGCAGCGCCGACCGGCTGGCCGACGCGATGAAGGCCGCCGCCGCCGGGCGCCAGGACGTGGTGGTGATCGTCTCGGCCGACGCGCTGGCGGTGCACCAGTCGGTAATCAATGTGCTGGACGCCGCGCGCCGGGCCGGGTTGCCGCGGCTGAGCTTCGCCGCCCAGCAGGGCGGCGGCGTCCCGCGCTAGGCCGGGCCCGTCGACCGTGGCGCAGATCGCGCCCGTGCCTGCATCCTCGCTTCGGCAACGCCTGCAGGCGCGGCTCGTGGCCCAGTGGTACCAGCCGCGAGTCGGCGTTCTGGCCGCGCTGCTTTGGCCGCTGGCGCTGCTGCACGGCCTGCTGCTGCAGATGCGCGACGTACTATGGATCCTGCGGGTCTGGCGGCCGGCCAGCGCGCCGGTGCCGGTGCTGGTGGTGGGCAATCTGGTGGCCGGCGGCGCCGGCAAGACGCCGACCGTGATCGCCCTCGTGCAGGCGCTGCGTGCTGCCGGCCGGCGGCCGGGCGTGATCTCGCGCGGCTACGGGCGCCAGGACGAGACACTGCGATCCGTGCAGCCGCACAGCCTGGCCGTAGACGTGGGCGATGAGCCGCTGCTGATCGCGCGGCGCACCGGCGTGCCGGTGTGGGTGGCACGCCAGCGCATCGACGCGGCCCGCGCGCTGTGCGCCGCCCAACCGCAAGTGGATCTGATCATCTGCGACGACGGCCTGCAGCACCGCGCGCTGGCGCGGCAAGCCGAGCTGCTGGTGTTCGATGAACGCGGCGTCGGCAACGGCCTGCTGCTGCCCGCCGGCCCGCTGCGTGAGCCGCTGCCAGCCAAGCCTGCCGCGGGCTGCTTTGTGCTCTACAGCGCCGGACACGCCAGCACGCCGTTGCCCGGCGCGCTGGCGCGGCGCCGGCTCTCGGGCGCCGTGGCCTTGGCCGACTGGCAGGCGGGTGCGCAGCCGGCGCGTGCTGCGCTGGACGCGTTGCGCGGGCGCTTGCTGTGGGCCGCCGCGGGCATCGCCGCGCCTGAGCGTTTCTTCTCGATGCTCGAAGCCGAGGGCCTGACCATCCACAGGCTGCCGCTGCCGGATCACCACCCTTTCACTCCCCTGCCCTGGCCCGCCGACATCGGCGAGGTGCTGCTGACCGAGAAGGACGCGGTGAAGATCGACGCCGGGCGTTGCAGCCCCACGCAGGTGTGGGTGGTCGGGCTAGACTTCGAACTGCCCGTCGATCTGCTGCCGGCGCTGCTCAGACAGCTCGACAGCGCACCCCGACCGTGCCCCTGACAGAGCGAAGGCCACCGCCCGCCATGACCCTAGACCACCGCCTGATCCAGTTGCTTGTCTGCCCGGTATGCAAGGGGCCGCTGGAGATGCTGCGCGATGACGCCGGACACCAGAGCGAACTGTTGTGCCCGGCCGACCGGCTGGCCTTTCCGATGCGCGACGGCATTCCGGTGATGCTCGAGCACGAAGCACGGCCGGTCGAGCCGCCAGCGGCTTGAGCCCGGCAGAACCTGGCGTGGTCGCCGCGCCGCGCTTCACGGTGATCATCCCCGCGCGCATGGCCTCGACCCGCCTGCCGGGCAAGCCGCTGGCCGATATCGGCGGCGTCCCGATGATCGTCCACGTCTGGCGGCGGGCGACCGAAGCCAAGATCGGCCGCGTCGTCGTGGCGACCGACGATATCGCCATCGCCACCGCCATCGAG
>JBBQOR010000699.1:0-1750 GCA_038331055.1 Burkholderiales bacterium | reverse complement strand
GCCGGCCTGGACCCGGCTACCTTCAGCCACATTCAGCGCCAGCAGCGTGCCGCCGGCCTTGGCCCGCACCATGGCCGTTTGCGGGGCCACCAGCGGGCCGCTGAACTCGATGGTGGTGGCCAGTGCCGCCAGGCTGGGCTGCACCACTTCACGGGCGGCAAACTCGAGTGGCACGGCGGGCTTGCCGTCCTTGCCTTCCTTGCTGTCCTTGCCAGCCGGCTTGTCCTTGGCGTCGGTGCCCCCGGCCTTGGCCTGGGCGCCGATGCCCGGCAGCTTCACCAGACCAGTGGCCACGGAAGCACCAGCAGCCACCACCAACAAGCCCACACCCAGCGCCAGCCACAGCCAGGGGCCCTTGTTCATCTTGTCGATCGCCTTCATGCCTGATGAGCTCCTGCTGTTCTCGGCCGCACCAGGGTGCGGCAACAGGCGCGAGTCTTGGGCAAGGGCGCTGACAGCGCCACCCCACGTGCGACGAAGCGCCGTTTGTTGGCGACGAACTGCAGGCCAAGGCGTTCACCGCGGCCGCTTCGACGTCTTGGCCAGCTCAGCCTCGTCGGCCTTGTCAGGCAGCTTCGGCCAGCGCGGCGGCCGTGGCTACCGCGGCCAGATGGGCGGTGTTGCCATCTGGCTGCGGTGGGTCTAGGCCGGTAGCTTGAACTGTGCGACCTCGCCTGCCAGGCCCACGGCCTGCTCGTTCAGCGAGCCGGCGGCGGCGGCGGTCTGTTCCACCAGCGCGGCGTTCTGCTGCGTCACGGTGTCCAGTTCCTGCACAGCCTTGGCGCTTTGGGCGATACCGGTGGTCTGTTCGCGCGCGCCGTTGGCCACTTCGGCCAGCAGTTCACGCACCCGGCGCGAGCTGCTGACGATCTCGTCGATGGTGGTGCCAGCAGCGCGCACCACGCGCGTGCCGCCCTCGACCTGCTGGATGCTGGTCGTGATCAGTGTCTTGATCTCACGCGCCGCCGCAGCCGAACGCTGGGCCAGGGCCCGCACTTCCGAGGCCACCACCGCAAAACCGCGGCCCTGCTCGCCGGCGCGCGCCGCCTCGACCGCAGCGTTCAGCGCCAGGATGTTGGTCTGGAAGGCAATGCCGTCGATCGTGCCGATGATGTCGCCGATGCGGCTGGACGAGCCGTTGATGGCCTGCATCGTCTGCACCACCTCGCCGATGATCTGACCACCGCGTTCGGCCGCCTGGGCGTTGGCGTCGGCGATGCGCGTGGCCTCGCCCACGGTGGATTCGTTGTTGCGCACGGTGACGGCAATCTGCTCCATCGCGGCCGCGGTTTGCTCCAGGTTCGCGGCCGACTGCTCGGTGCGGCCCGACAAGTCCAGGGACGCGCCGCTGATCTCGCTGCTGGCATGCACGATGCTGTCCGAGGCGTTGCGCACCTGGCTGACGATGCGACGCAGCGACGCCTGCATCTCGCTGAGCGTCAGCATCAGCCGCGCGGCCTCGTCGGCACCCCAGGCGCGCGGGCGTGTGGTCAGGTCGCCGTCGCGCATGGCGTCGATGTGGAAGGCCACTTCGCGCAGGCCGCCATCCAGCACCTTCTGAAAGCTGATGAACAGGTACCAGACACAGATCAGGCTGAGCAGCATCACCCCCAAGGTGACGTTCCGGTCCATCGTCATGCGGCCCACGCGGGCGGCGATCAGGGCGTCCAGCTGGGTCAAGGCCCGGTCTGCCAGCTTGAACTGCTCGTCCAGAGCCAGAAGGACGATGGCGTCGGGCAGCGGCTGTGGC
>JBBQOR010000698.1:0-1752 GCA_038331055.1 Burkholderiales bacterium | reverse complement strand
CCTGCAAGCGCTGCCGATGAACGACGAGCCAGTGGAGACCGCGCTGCGCCTGCTCTACGTGGCGATGACGCGCGCCACGCGTGAACTGGTGCTGTCAGCCCACGGCGCGACGCCGATGGTCGAGCATGTGCGCCTGGCGCTGTCCCAGGTGGCGCACCGGCCCTGAAGGACGCTGAAAGAAGGCCCCTGAAAGAAGGCCCCTGCACCAGCCGCCACCAGCCCCATCACGCCAGCAGCAGGTGAATAGTTCACCGGCCGGCAGGTGCCGATTCACCGCCCGCGCAGGGCATCGAGTTCTACCGTCTGGTTCATCACGACAGCGCCAACGCACTGCGTGCAACCGGGAGGAAAAGCATCATGTATTCCGTTCAAGACCATTCCACTCCGCGCCACGGCGCACTGCAAGCCGCCGCCGCATTGCAGACCCTGCTGGGCTACCGCGGCCCTGAGCGGCGCACCGCCGCGTCGCTGATCACGCGCTGGCTGGCGCTGGCCTGCGACGAGATCGGCCTGGGCCTGTTGCTCGTCGCCGACGACGGCCATGTGCTGCATGTCAACCACACCGCGCGCGCGCAGCTGGATGAGCACCACCCGCTGCAACTGCTGGGCCGCGAACTGCGCGCCCGCCAGACGCGCGACGTGGCGATGCTGTTCGATGCGCTGGCCGCCGCGCGGCGCGGGCTGCGCAAGGTGCTGACCCTCAGCCGCGGCGGCGGCCGCGGCGAGGAGACCGTGGCCCTTGTGCCGCTGACGGCTGCGGGCGATGCCGGCGAGCACGTCACCTTGATGATGCTGAGCCGCCGCGAGGTGGGCGAAGCGCTGTCGGTGCAGTGGTTCGCGCGCCTGCACAGCCTGACGCCCGCCGAGGCGCGGGTGCTGGAGCTGCTGTGCCAGGGCCTGGAGCCGCGCGAGGTGGCCGAGGCCCAGGGCGTCTTCCTGAGCACCGTGCGCACGCAGGTCGGCGCCATCCGCGCCAAGACCGGTGCACGCACCATCCGCGCCGCCGTGGCGCAGGTGGCGCGGCTGCCGCCGATGGTGGGCGCGCTGCGCCAGATCGGCGGCGCCGGCGCACTCAACGGCGCGGCCGACGCAGCGTGCCTGCATCTGGTCGCTTGACGGTGCTCGAGGCGCGGGCTCGAGATGCAGGCTTGAGATGCAGACTTGAGATGCAGGCGCGGCGCCTCTACCATCCGCCCGCCGCCGCCCGTACGCTTCCCGGGCGGCGGCACCACGATGCCGTCTTCCGTCAGCAAGCTCAGCCAGAACAGCCAGACCAGGCAGAACAGCCCGCAGAGCCTGATCGAGCAGGCGCCGATGACCCCTTCCCTGCGCAAGCTGGCCCGGCGCGGTCTGGTGCGCGCCTATGCCAAGGGCGCGCAGATCATCAGCGAGGGCGACCTGGGCGACACGCTCTACATCGTGCTCAGCGGCCGTCTTCGCATCTACAGCGCCGACCCGGCGCGTGAGCGCGAGATCACCTTCGGCATCTACCAGCCGGGCGAATACGTCGGCGAGATGGGCCTGGACGGCGGCCCGCGCTCGGCCAACGTGGTGACGCTGGAGAAGTGCTGGCTGGCGGTGGTCACGCGGGCCACTCTGGAGCAGCACCTGATCGAGGACCCGGCCTTCGCCTTCGAGCTGCTGAACAAGGTGATCCGCCGCGCCCGCTCGGCCACCCACAGCGCGCGCCAGCTGGCGCTCAACGATGTCTACGGCCGGCTCAAGGCGCTGCTGGTGTCGCTGGCCGAACCG
>JBBQOR010000697.1:0-1754 GCA_038331055.1 Burkholderiales bacterium | reverse complement strand
AGCAGCACGTCGCGCACCTGGTCGAGCTGGAAGTCGCTGTCGGCCAGCAGCGTGAGTTCTCGCTCCTTGGCGCTCTTCTCGCTGAGCTCGACCTTGGCGCTGGAACCCTTGAAGTCGAAGCGGGTGCCGATCTCCTTCATCGTCTGCTCGACGGCATTGCGCAATTCGACAAGGTCGGGTTCGAGAACGGCGTCGAAACTGGGCATGGGATGGGCGCGGGAAGAGTGGAGAATTCTGTCATGTCCACCCCTGTCGCGGGGCTGCCGGTGCAGCGTCGCGTGCCACTGAAGGCCCATAACAGTTTCGGCCTGCCGGCCTTCGCCGAGAGGCTGGTGCGCATCGCCTGCGAGGCCGATGTGCGGCGGGTGGTCGACCACCCCGAGTTCGGCCTGGCGCCGAAGTTCATCCTCGGCGGCGGCAGCAACGTGGTGCTGACGCGCGATCTGCACGCGCTGGTGCTGAAGATCGAGGTGCCGGGCCGGCGCCTGGTGCGCGAGAGCGCCGACGCCTGGATCGTCGAGGCCGGGGCGGGTGAGAACTGGCACGACCTGGTGGCCTGGACGCTCGATCAGGGCTTGCCGGGGCTGGAGAACCTGGCGCTGATTCCGGGCACGGTGGGCGGCGCGCCGGTGCAGAACATCGGTGCTTACGGCGTCGAGCTGGGCGATCGCTTCGACAGCCTCGACACGGTGGATCTGGTGACCGGCCGAACCATCACGCTGGATCGTGCGGCCTGCCGCTTCGGCTACCGCGACAGCGTCTTCAAGCAGCACCTGGCAGGCAAGAGCGTGATCGTGCGCGTGCGCTTTCGGCTGCCGCGGCCGTGGCGGCCGGTGCTCGGCTACCTCGAGCTCGAGCGGCGCATCGCCGAGACCGGTAATACGCAGCCCGATGCACCCACGCTGTTCGACTGGGTGTGTGCGATTCGCCGCGCCAAGCTGCCCGACCCGGCGCTGATCGGCAACGCCGGCAGCTTCTTCAAGAACCCGGTGGTCAGCGCCGAGCAGTGCCGCGACATCATCGACCGCGACCCCGAGATCGTTCACTACCCCTTGCCCGACGGCAGCGTCAAGCTTGCCGCAGGATGGTTGATCGACGCCTGCGGCTGGAAGGGCAAGTCGATCGGCCGCGCCGGCGTCTACGAGCGCCAGGCGCTGGTGCTGGTCAATCGTGGTGGTGCCAGCGGCGCCGAGGTGGTGACGCTGGCGCGGGCGATCCAGGAAAGCGTCTACGGGCGCTTCGGCATCCGGCTGCAGCCTGAGCCCGTGATCGTCTGAACCCGCGCGGGGCGCGGGTCAGCGGCCCTCGCTGGTGGCCGCTACCTCGACATCGATCGACAGCCCATGCTCGTGCGCGGCCACGCCGGTGGCCCCGAGCTGCTGCTCGAAGCGCTGCACCAGGCGGGCGATCTCGTGCGCCGGCAGGTGGGCGGCGCCTTCGTGCAGCGCCTCGGCGGTGGCGGCCAGGGCGGGCAGGCCCAGGTTGAGTGCCGCGCCGCGCGTCGCATGCGCGTGCACCCGCAGGTCCAGCGGGCGGCCATCGCGCACCGCCGCGCGCAGGTGCTGCACGGTCTCGACACCTTGCTGCAGGTAGCTGTGCACCATTGCGGCCAGTTGAGCCCTTGGCACTGCGGTCAGGGTGCGCTGCAGCGCCACGGGGTCGATCAGCCCATCGTGCAGCGGGGGGGCGGCCGCGGACTGCGGCGCCGCCGCCGCGGCGCTGCCCGGTGGGCCGAACAGGCGGCGCAGCGCGGT
>JBBQOR010000696.1:0-1756 GCA_038331055.1 Burkholderiales bacterium | reverse complement strand
ATAACGCGAACAAGCGCTCGTAATAGCCCAGCTCGGGCGCGGCGCGCATCTCCTTCAGGTCGTGCCCGGCGCAGAAGGCCCGGCCGGCGGCGGCGATGACCACCACGCGCGCCTGCTCGTCGCGGGCGACGGCATCGAGCGCCGTCTGTAGCGCCTCGAGCATCGCTTCGGACAGCGCGTTGAAGGCCTGCGGCCGGTTCAGCGTCAACGTGACGATGCCTTCGGCGCTGTCTTCTCGCAGGACAAGGGGTTCGGCGTTCATGATGGCCTCCTCATTCGATGGCGGCGGCGGACGGCCACGACGCTTTGCATCGGCCTCAACCGCAGGCCCGTGCCAGCGCCTGATCGATGTCCCACAGGATGTCGTCGATGTGCTCGAGGCCGACCGAGATGCGCACCATGTCGGGCGGCACGCCAGCGTCACGCTGCTGCGCCTCGTCGAGCTGCCGGTGCGTGGTGCTGGCCGGGTGACTGATCAGCGTGCGTGTGTCGCCGATGTTCACCAGATGGCTCATGAACTGCGCCGACTCGATGAAGCGCACGCCGGCGTCAACGCCGCCTTTCACGCCGCCTTGCACGTTGCCTTTCACACCGAAAGCCAGCAAGCCCGAAGCGCCCTTCATCTGGCGCATCAGCAGCGCGTGCTGCGGGTGCTCGGGCAGCCCGGGGTAGTTCACCCACGCCACCGCCGGATGGTCGCGCAGGAACTGCGCCACCGCCAGCGCATTGCGGCAATGCCGCTCCATGCGCAGCGGCAGGGTCTCGACGCCCTGCAGGATCTGCCAGGCGCTCATCGGGCTGAGCGCGGCACCGAACACGCGCAGGCTCTCCATGCGGCAGCGCATGGTGAAGCCGAAGTCGCCGAAGGTCTCGTAGAACTTCACGCCGTGGTATCCCGGCGAGGGCTCGGTCATGCCGGGGAACTTGCCGTTGTCCCAGGCGAAGGCGCCACGCGGCTTGCCGTGTTCGACCACCACGCCACCCAGCGTCGTGCCGTGTCCGGCCAGGTACTTGGTGGCGCTGTGCACCACGATGTCGGCGCCCAGCGCGATCGGGTTGCACAGGAACGGGCTGGGCACCGTGTTGTCCACCACCAGCGGCAGGCCATGGGTGTGCGCCACCTCGGCCACCGCGGCGATGTCCAGCACCACCAGGCTCGGGTTGCCCAGCGTCTCGGCAAACAGCGCGCGGGTGTTGGGGCGGATCGCGGCGGCGAAAGCCTCGGGCCGGGTGGCATCGACGAAGCTGGTCTGGATGCCGAACTTGGCCAGGCTCACGGCCAGCATCGTCACCGAGCCGCCGTACAACGCGCCGGCAGCCACCACGTGGTCGCCGGCCTGCAGGATCGTCATCAGCGCCAGCGCCTCGGCCGCCATGCCGCTGGCGCAGGCGACGCCGGCGCGGGCACCTTCCAACGCGGCGACGCGTTCTTCCAGCGCGGCGACGGTGGGGTTGGACAGCCGCGAATAGACATTGCCGAAGGTCTGCAGGTTGAACAGGCTGGCCGCGTGGTCAGCGCTGTCGAAGACGAAGCTGGTGGTCTGGTAGATCGGCAGCGCGCGCGCGCCGGTGGCGGCGTCGGGGATCTGCCCGGCGTGGATGGCCAGCGTCTCGGGCTGGAAGCGGCGGTCGGGCATGGCCGGCCGGGCGCCTACACCGCGCGCCGGCGGGCCGAGACCACGCCGGTGTCGACGCCCACCCAGTGCAGGCCGCCGAACAGGCGAGCGTGCTCGATCTTCACACAGCGGTTCATCAC
>JBBQOR010000695.1:0-1759 GCA_038331055.1 Burkholderiales bacterium | reverse complement strand
GGCGGCCAGCACCGAGGCGACACGGTCGAGCACCAGGCCGGCGAAGGCGACGTGGACGTTGGCGGCCAGCGGCAGCACATGGCGGCGGCGGCCGGCGAACATCCGGCGCAGGCCGTCGGCCTGGTCCAGCGGCCCGCTGTTGAATGGACGCTCGGAGGAGGGGTAGAAGTCGCGCATGTGCGTCTTGTGCGTGCTGGGTCTCAGGCGTGCAGCGGCGCGCCGGCGGCGGCCTTCACAGCCGGCATGCCGGCGAAGATCAGGTTCACGTCGTTGTCGTCCAGGCGCCAGGCCGGGCCACCGGTGCTGCGCAGCGCGCGCTGCACCAGGGCATTGGCACTCAGGCGGTGCCAGTCTTCCGGCACGCGCTGGCCGTTGGCCACGGCCAGCACCTTGAGCTTGTGGCGGATCAGCGAGTCGAGCGCCGGCCCGAGCTTCACCGCTTCGTCGAGCTTGCTCAGCACGATGCCGCGGCAGCTCGGCGCGGCGTACGCGGCCAGCTGGTCTTCGATGGTCTCGCCCTGCGCGCTGGCGTTGACCACCAGCAGCCGCTGGATGGCGCGGTGCGAAAGCATTTCAAGAAGCTCGCGGGTGCGGGTGTCGCGCTGGGCCATGCCGGCGGTGTCGATGAGCACCATCTTCTTGGCGCTCAGCAGATCGAGCAGGTCCTCGAGGCTGGCGCGGTCGTGCGCGGTGTGCACGGGCACGCCGAGGATGCGGCCGTAGGTGCGCAGCTGCTCGTGGGCGCCGACGCGATAGGCATCCAGCGTGATGAGGCCCAGGTGCGCTGCGCCGTGGCGCGTGGCGAAGGCCGCGGCCAGCTTTGCGGTGCTGGTGGTCTTGCCCACGCCGGTGGCACCGATCATGGCGTAGACACCGCCGGCTTCTTCCAGTGGCGCTTCACGTTCGCCGGTGGGCAGGTTGCGCTCCAGCACGCCCGAGGCCCAGGCCAGTTCGTCGCCCTCGGGGGGCATGCTTTCCAGCAGTTTGCGGATGAGTGCCGGCGAAAAGCCCGTGTCCAGAAGGCGCTGGGCCAGCTGCGCCTGGCGTGGCTGGCGCTGCAGCTTTTCCATGAAGGCCAGCGCGCCGAAGCGCTGCTCGATGAGGCCGCGCATGCTGCGCAGCTCGCTCATCATCTCGATCTGTTCTCCGCGCGCCGGCACGGCGGGGCGGGCTGCGGCGAAGCTGGGCGCGGCGGGCTGGAGGTCCACCGGCGCGCGCAGCGGCGCGGCCTCATGCAGACGCACCTCGTCGCGCAGCACCGGCACCTCGCGGGCCATCTCGCGCCCCATCTCGCGCGTCATCTCTCGCGTCATCGCGGCCGACGTCGGCGCGGCTTCGCGGTGCGTGGCACGGGCACGGGCGGCGGCGATGGGGGCCACGCTGGGTGGCAGCACCGCAGGCATGGCCGGCGCTGCAGCGGCCGCAGCAGCACGTTCGGCCTGCATTTCGCTGTCGCGGCGCTTCAACATGCGCTGGCGCACATAGTCCTGGAAGGACAGCGTGCTCATCTGCAGCTGTTCCACGTCGTCGGACACGCTGTCGCCGAAACTGGGTTCGTGGCGCACGTCCTGGCGGGTGTCCTGGCGAGTGTCCTGGCGCGCATGAATCTGCGGCTCGATGCGCTCACGCAAGCGGCTGCTCAGCGAAGCGGCGGGCTTTTGCGTCGGCGGCTGGCTCGGCGCGCGCGTGGCCTGGACGGCCTCGGCATGGGCGCCCATGCGTTCCAGCTGCTGCAGGCTTTCCGGGGCCATCGCCAGCA
>JBBQOR010000694.1:0-1761 GCA_038331055.1 Burkholderiales bacterium | reverse complement strand
GGCTGAACTGCGGCGAGACCATGAACTCGGGCGTGCGCGGATGCGGCTCGTCGATGGCGATCTCTTCGACCACGCGGCCCGGTCGCGCCGCCATCATCACCACGCGGCTCGACAGGAACACCGCCTCGTGGATGGAGTGGGTGACGAACAGCACCGTCAGCCGCTTGGCGCGCCAGAGCTCGAGCAGCTCGGCGTCTAGCCGGCCGCGCGTGATCTCGTCGAGCGCGCCGAAAGGTTCGTCCATCAGCAGCAACTGCGGGTCGACGACGAGCGCGCGCGCGATCGAGACGCGCATCTGCATGCCGCCCGAGAGCGTGCGCGGCAAGGCCGCGGCGAACTTCGTGAGCCCGACGAGGCCGAGCGCGTCGGCCACACGCGCATCGGCGTCGGCCCGCGACACGCCGGCGAGGTCGAGCGGCAGGCGCACGTTGGTGGCCACGCTGGCCCACGGCATCAGCGTCGGCGACTGGAACACGAAGGCGATGCGGCGGCCGGTCGCGTCGAGCTCACGCACGGGGCGCCGCCACAGCAGCAGCCGCCCGTCGCTCGGCTCGAGCAGGCCGGCCACCATCTTCAGCAGCGTGCTCTTGCCGCAGCCCGAAGGCCCGAGCAGCGTGATGAACTCTCCCTCGGCCACTGTCAGGTTGACCGGCAGCAGCGCCTGCGTGCCGTTGGGGTAGGTCTTCTCGACCGAGAGGACCTCGACCGCAGGGGTCGCTGCAAGGGCGTGGGCTGGGCTCATGGTTCAGGCGGCAACCGTGGTGCGGCGATACATCTCGGCCAGATGTTCGCCAGGGGTGATGGGGCCGTAGCGCGGCGGGCGCGCAGCGCTTGTGCAGGCTTCCAGCGGCACGATCACTGCGTCGGCATCGAGATCGAAGAAGTAGGCGATGGACCAGCGGTCGCGCCCCGAGAGGCGGTTGATCACGCGGTGCGGCGTCGAGCGCCAGCGGTCGTTGGTCCAGCGTTGCAGCAGATCGCCGGCGTTGACCACCAGCGCACCCGGCATCGGCTCGACATCGATCCAGTCGCCGTCCAGCGCCTGCACCTGCAGCCCGCCGGCATCGTCCTGCGCCAGCAGCGTGAGCGCGCCCCAGTCGGTATGCGCGCCGCAGCCGATCTGCCCGGGTGCGGCGGCGGCCGGCTGCGGCGGGTAGTGCAGCAGCCGGGTGGTGCAGGTGGGTTGCCGCATGAAGCCGTCGAAATGCCCGGACGGCAAATCCAGCGCCAGTGCGAAGACGCCCATCAGGCGCCGCGCCACGCGGTCCATCTGCCCGGCGTAAGCCTCGCAGCCCGAGCGAAAGCCCGGCAGCAGCGCCTCGTCGGGCCACTGGTTGGGGCCGATGGCCTCGACGCCGAGATAGAAGCTTTCCTTCAAGTCGGGCGGCGCGCCGACGTCGAGTGACTGCCAGCCGATGGGGTCGAAGCCGCGCTTGAGCGGCCAGCCGTTGATATGCCAGCGTACCTTGGCGGCCTCGGGCAGCGCGAAGAAACGGTGCGCCGCGTCGAAGGCGGCGTCGCTCACCGCCGCCGGCACGCCATGCCGGGGGTGGGCTAAGACGCCGGTTTGGGTGTGGGCGCGGTCGACCGCGCGGGCCAGCGTGGCATCACTGCCGGCCGCGAGGTCGATCAGAGGCAGCGCGCTCATCGGGCGGCGGCCGGGCGAGCGCGCTCGCTCAGCAGCCTCAGGGCATGATCCGCAGGTTGTTCACGAACTCGGTCGTGTAGGTCTTGCGCAGGTCGACCTTGGTCGGGTCGAGC
>JBBQOR010000693.1:0-1761 GCA_038331055.1 Burkholderiales bacterium | reverse complement strand
CGAGGGCTCCCGCGGCCATCTGGGCCGGCAGCTCATCGAGCGCTTCAGCCTGGATGCCGGGCGCGATCCGCAGAGTTATGCACTCGGCGTGAAGGAACTCTGGGAGGTGCCCGCCGACAAGGCGCGCCCGGGCCTTGTCGTGCACACCGCCGGCTGGCCGATGGACGAGCACACCTACGGGGGCGGCTTCCTCTATCACCTCGAAGGTGGCCGCGTGACGCTGGGCTACGTGGTCGGGCTGGACTACCAGAACCCGTGGATCAACCCCTTCGAAGAGATGCAGCGCTGGAAGACGCACCCTGCCATCCGCGCCCACCTCGAAGGCGGCAAGCGCATCGGCTACGGCGCGCGCGCCATCACCGCCGGGGGCCTGCTCAGCCTGCCCAGGCTGGTGTTCCCGGGCGGCGCGCTGGTCGGCTGCGAGGCGGGCACGCTGAACGCCGCGCGCATCAAGGGCAGCCACGCCGCCATCAAGACCGGCATGCTGGCGGCCGAGGCCATCGCAAGCGCATTGGCCGCCGGTCGCGAAGGTGACGAGTTGGTCGCCTACCCCGAGGCCTTCGAGAAGAGCTGGCTGCACGAAGAGCTGAACGCCACACGCAACTTCAAGCAGTGGTTCAAGCAGGGCAACACCGTGGGCACATTGATGACGGGCATCGAGCAGTGGCTGCTGCCCAAGCTGGGCCTGAAGAGCCCGCCGTGGACCATCCACCGCCACACGCCCGACCACGCACGGCTGCACGCGGCCACGCAGGTGGCGCCGATCCGCTACCCCAGGCCCGACGGCGTGATCAGCTTCGACCGCCTGAGCTCGGTCTTCATCAGCAACACCAACCACGAGGAAGACCAGCCCGCGCACCTGACGCTGAAGGACGCCAGCGTGCCGGTGGCGGTGAACCTGGCCCTCTATGCCGGCCCCGAGAGCCGCTACTGCCCGGCCGGCGTCTATGAGTACGTGCCCGACAGCCACGGCGGCGAGCGGCTGCAGATCAACTCGCAGAACTGCGTGCACTGCAAGACCTGCGACATCAAGGACCCGACGCAGAACATCGTCTGGGTCACGCCAGAAGGCGGCGGCGGGCCCAACTACGCCGGCATGTGAGGCCGCAGGCGGCTACAGCACGCGGCCGCGCAAGGCGACGATGTCGTCGCGCCAGATGTCGTCCGGGCTGATGTAATTGTCGCTGCGGCGAAAGCGCACCCCTGCGGCGCGGTAGCACTCGTCGACCAGTTCCGAGCAGATGAACTTGCGGTCACGCGTGCTCCGGCCCTTGCGAAACAGGATGCGCATTGCGATGCGCAGGATCTCGAAGTTGTCGTAGGGATTGGTCAGCAGGTCCATGCCGTAGTTCACCGCCTGCAGAAAGGCCCGCGGCTCGTCGTAGGGCAGCAGCGGCAGCCTGCGGACGCCCCGCTTGTCGATCGGCGCGGCCACGCGGCTCAGCGCCAGTCGGGCGCGCGCTTGTCGATGAAGGCCTGCACGCCCTCCAGCGCGTCGGCGTCCATCATGTTGCAGGCCATGGTGCGCCCGGCGTCGGCGTAAGCGGCCTCGATGCCGGTCTCGAGCTGGCGGTAGAAGAGCTGCTTGCCCATCTCGATGGCGGCACGCGGCTTGGCGGCGATGCGCGCGGCCAGCGCATGCACCTCGGCGTCGAGTTGCGCCGTATCCACGACGCGGTTGACCAGGCCCTTGGCCAGCGCCTCGTCGGCGCTGATGAAGTCACCGGTGAGCAGCATCTCCATCGCCGCCTTGCGCGACAG
>JBBQOR010000692.1:0-1765 GCA_038331055.1 Burkholderiales bacterium | reverse complement strand
ACACCATGGAGGACGTCAAGGGCCTGAAGATGCGCATCCCCGGCCTGGGCGGACGGCTGTTCTCGGCCGTCGGCGCGGTGCCGCAGCAGATCCCCGGCGGCGACATCTACCCGGCACTCGAGCGCGGAACGATCGACGCCGCCGAATGGGTCGGCCCCTATGACGACGAGAAGCTCGGCTTCCACAAGGTCGCCAAGTTCTACTACTCCCCGGGCTTCTGGGAAGGCGGCGCCGCGCTGGGCTGGATCGTCAACAACCGGGCCTGGGACGCGCTGCCCAAGGAGTACCGCGAGATCTTCACCGCCGCGGCGCACGAGGCCAACGCCGACATGATGGCCAAGTACGACGCCCGCAACGCACCGGCGCTGCGTCGCCTGATCGCCGGTGGCACCCAGGTCAAGCCCTTCCCGCGTCCGGTGATGGAAGGTTTCTACCGCGCCGCGCTGCCGATGTACCAGGAGCTCAGCGCCGGCAACGCCAACTTCAAGCGCATGTACGACTCGTACAGCGCGTTCCAGAAAGAGTCGGTGCAGTGGATGCGCTTCACCGAGAACACCTTCGACGACTTCATGGCGCAGATGCTGCGCAGCTGACGTTCCACACGGCGGCCTGCGGGCCGTCTTTCCCGCCCGCAGGCCCCACCCCGGTGGGGCTTGCGTGCGGTTTTTGCTTTTGTTCACGAACCGATGCCCCTGGACCGCCCGCGTTTGACGCCCGGCCGCAGGTGACGCCAACAAGATAAGAGTGGAACCGTGAAACTGCTGCTCACCGTCTGTCGCGGCATCGACGCCGCCACCGAGCGTCTCGGGCGCGCCCTGTGCTGGCTGCTGCTGGCCGCCGTCATCGTCAGCACCGTCAACGCCATCGTTCGCAAGGCCTTCGACATGAGCTCGAACGCCTTCCTTGAAGGCCAGTGGTACCTGTTCGCTGCCCTCTTCATGCTCGGTGCGGGCTACGTCTTCCTGCACGACCAGCATGTGCGCATCGACGTCATCTCGGGCCGGCTGAGCCGGCGTACCCAGGTCTGGGTGGACGTGGTGGGCATCGCCTTCTTCCTCCTGCCGCTGTGCGCCTTCCTCATCTGGACCTCGCTGCCGTCGGTGATGACGGCCATCGAATCCCAGGAGGTCTCGGCCAACCCCGGCGGGCTGATCCGCTGGCCGCTGTACATCCTGGTGCCGGTGGGCTTCTCGCTGCTGGCACTGCAAAGCCTGTCAGAGCTGTTCAAGCGCATCGGCTTCCTCACGGGCCACGGGCCCGACCCGCACGCCAAGCCGGAGAAGACCGACGAGGAACTGCTGCTTGAAGAGATGATGAACGAGGCCGCGCTGCGCGAGGCCGCCGACGCCAGGGCCGCCGCCACGCCTGCCACAGGGTCTGGCGCCGGCTCGGGAGCACGGTCTTGAGCGGCTTCATCACCGCAAACATCGCGCCGATCATGTTCGGCTCGCTGCTGCTGTTCCTGCTCACCGGCTTCCCGGTCGCCTTCGCCCTGGCCGCCACGGGCATGAGCTTCGGCTGGCTGGCCGTCGAGCTCGGGCTGGTGCCGGCGCTGTTCTTCAACGCCCTGCCGCTGCGGCTGTACGGGATCATGGCCAACGATGTGCTGCTGGCCATCCCGTTCTTCACCTTCATGGGCCTGATCCTCGAGCGCAGCCGCATGGCCGAGGACCTGCTCGACACCATCGGACAGGTCTTCGGCCCGATGCGTGCCGGCCTGGCGATTGCCGTGGTGCTGGTGGGCGCCATGCTGGCGGCAACCACC
>JBBQOR010000691.1:0-1773 GCA_038331055.1 Burkholderiales bacterium | reverse complement strand
GGCGGGCAGCCAGTACCAGCCGTCGGGTGCAAACAGTGCGGCCCAGTCGTCCCAGCGCTGCGTGTCCAGGCAAAAGGCTTCGTGCGCGACCCAGGCCATCAGCTCGGCCGGCATGGGGGGCGAGGAAAGTGGCGGCGCGGGCAGCGCTGCAGGCCCGTCGCGACTGGCAGGGCTGTGAATGCCGTTCATGACTGGGCCATCGCGCAGGCCCAGGCGCGGTACTGGTTGCGCAGCACCGCCTCGTCGATGCCGCTCACGTCGCGCGGCGGCGCAGCGTCTGCTGCCCCCAGCGCGCCGCGGTGCAAGCTGACCCACGGGTTGCCGTCACCGGCCAGGCTGCGCTGCATGCCCTCGAAGAGATGCAGGTCGTCATGGGCCACCATCGACAGCGGCGAGAACACCTGGCGGTTGTAAAGCAAGGCGCTGTGCAGCAAATCTGCCGGTGCGCCTTCGGGCTGAAAAGCCCAGGCTTCGAGTACGGTGTCGTCGGCCGCCTGCGGGCGCAGCACACGCATCACCTGCGGCGCACCCTTCAGTGCCATCGAAGGGTAGAACACCACGTTCTGCGGCGCGAAGGCCAGCACGGCCTGCGTGCGCGCGTCGCCGTGCGCTGCCTGCAGCGCCTGCGCGTAGTCGCCCAGTGCGCTATAGCTGCTGTGCAGGCTGGCCTGTGTGCCTAGCACGCTGTGGCCCTGCGGCAGCACGCGCGCACCCATCTGCTCGAAGAAGCCGTAGCCTGAGGCAAAGGGCAACAGCTGCTGCATCGCCAGTGGCACCGGCGTGCCATCGGCCGGCGTGCCCCATACCGCCTGCGCCGACTGCGTAACCGAGACATGCGTGGTGACGGGGTGGAAGGCGTCGTTGACGTTTTCGAGGTAGAGCTTCCAGTTGGCGCGAAAGCGCGTCCGCAGCACGCCGCCGGCCACGCGCAGCCGGCCCAGTGGCGAACGGTCGGCCAACAGGTCCAGCGCTTGCAGCAGTTCGCCCATGCTGTCTTCGAACGACGGCCCCGGTCTGCGTTGGCGCGCAAAGACGAAGCCGCGGTACACGGCCACCTCGCCATAGGGTGTGATGCCGGCTTGCGCCGGGCAGCTGCCGAACACGGCGTCGTCGTAACCCGTCTTCAGTGGCACACCCAGCAAACTGCCGTCCAGGCGGTAGCTCCAGCCGTGATACGCACAGCGCAGGAAGCGGCCTGCATGACCGCTGGGCGCCGTGGCGAGCGGCGCACCCTTGTGGGCGCAGCGGTTGTGCAGCAGCGCGATGCCGCCGTCTTCGCGCTTCAGCATCAACAGCGCCTGGCCGTTGACTTCGGTGGTGATGTAGTCGCCGGCCTGTGGCACCTGGCTGTCGTGGCCGACAAACAGCCACGAGCGGGCCCACAGGCGTTGGCGCTCGAGTTCGAACAGAGCCGGGCTGGTGTAGATGTCGCGGTGCACCTGATGCGCCTGCACCAGGGATGCGGTGTCGAGCACGGCGCCGGCATTCATGGCTTCATGCGGTGGGCCGTGAAGGTGCACACATCGTGCGGCAGGTCGTGCATCGCGGCGCAGGCGGCTTCAGTCACATCCACGGCTTCTTGCAGCAGCATGCCGGCCAGCGCCGTGAACAGGCCGCTGATCGGAGCGCACAGCGCAGCACAGGGGTGCGAAGTCAGCGGCGAACTGAGCGTCGGCGCTGACGCGGCAGCGGCAGGTGGCGCTGCCTGCGCGGCGCGCCAGCCCTGCACGAAAGGGCTGCCGCGCACCTGCAGCCGCAGGCCGTCGCCCAGCG
>JBBQOR010000690.1:0-1776 GCA_038331055.1 Burkholderiales bacterium | reverse complement strand
CTCGCAGGTGGTGGCGCTGATGCGCGAAAGCGGCCTCAACGCCACGGTCAGCTCGATCCACATCAACGGCTGGATCGGCGCGCATAGCAAGCTCAGCGGCGCCCACTGGATGATGCGGCGGCTGTTCGGCCGTGAGCTGGGCGACGAGATCGAGCACTGGATCTATGTCGGCGACTCGACCAACGACCAGGCGCTGTTCGAGGCCTTTCCGCTCAGCGTGGGCGTGGCCAATCTGATGCGGTTCGAGCGGCAACTCCAGCACTGGCCGGCCTACCTGACGCTGGCCGAGCGCGGCGCGGGCTTCGCCGAGGTGGCCACGGCGATTCTGGCCGCGCGGGCCGCGGCTTGACGAAGACCGCCGCCACGCTGTGGGCCGCCGCCGGCTTGGCGCTGGCGGCTGCCGTGTCGCTGGGGCTGGCGCGTTTCGCCTACGCCATGCTGCTGCCGCCGATGCGCGCCGACCTGGGCTGGAGCTACTTGACGGCCGGCGCAATGAACACCGTCAACGCCGCCGGCTACCTGCTGGGCGCGTTGTTGATGCCGCGGTTGCTGCGCCATGTGGATGCGCGCCGGCTGCTGCTGGCCGGCGGGCTGGCCGCTGCGCTGCTGCTGGCGCTGCACGGCGCCACCCGCCAAGAGGGCTTGCTCTACGCGCTGCGTGCCGCGACCGGCATCGCCAGCGCCGCCAGCTTCGTTACCGGCGGCTTGCTGGCCGCGCGGCTGGCCAGCGCGCCGGGCAGCGGCGTGGGCCCCGGGCTGGTGCTGGGCCTGTACTACGGCGGCACGGGGCTGGGCATCATTGCCTCGGCGCTGATCGCCCCGCCGCTGGCCTGGCAGGCAGCCTGGGCCGCACTGGGCGCGCTGTGCCTGCTGTTCACCGGGCTCACGGCCGTCTGCACCGGCGCCTTGGCGGCGCCGCCCGCACCGGGCGCCCGGCTGGTGGGCGCCGCGTGGGGGCCGCTGCTGCGCCGCTTCGGCTGGGGGCTGCTCGGCTACCTGATGTTCGGCCTGGGCTACATCGGCTACATGACCTTCGTCATCACGCTGCTGCGCGAGCAGGGGCTGGACGCGGTGCAGCGCAGCGCCTTCTACGTGCTGCTGGGCCTGGGCGTGGTGGCCTCGTCGTGGATATGGTCTGGCTTGCTGCAGCGCTGGCGCGACGGCCGCACGCTGGCGCTGCTGAACGCGTTGCTGGCGCTGGCCACGCTGCTGCCGGTGCTGGGCGGCCACCCGGGCCTGGTGTTTGCCTCGGGCCTGCTGTTCGGCGGCGTGTTCCTCTCGGTGGTGGCCTCGACCACCGCGCTGGTACGACACAACCTGCCGCCCGAAAGCTGGCCGGCGGGCATCGCGCTGTTCACGATCGTGTTCGCCGGCGGGCAGATCGTCGGCCCGATGCTGGTGGGCTGGGTCGCCGATGGCGAAGGCGGACTGCTGCGCGGCTTCGCCGTCTCTGCGGCGCTGCTCGCGGCAGGCTCGGTGATGGCAACGCGGCAGCGCGCACTGGCCTGACGCGGTTCATGTGCGTGGCGTCAGAAAAGTCTGGAACGCAGCGAGTTCCTCGTCCAGTGCGCGGCGCCACACGGCATCGCGCGGCGCGCGGCCGCTGACATGGCCGATGTCGGCCTCGAGCCGGCCTTCGCGCAGCGCCAGGTTGGCCCAGCCGATGACCTGGTCGCGCCACAGCATCGGCAGCGCGTAGTAGCCGCGCACGCGGCGCGGCGCCGGGGTGTAGGCCTCGAAGCGATAGGCCCAGCCCCACAGCAGCTCGAAGCGGCG
>JBBQOR010000689.1:0-1778 GCA_038331055.1 Burkholderiales bacterium | reverse complement strand
CCGTCGCGTTGACGCAGGGCAGTAATGCGGCGGCGGCCACGGCCAGCGAGGCGCCGATCTTCCAGAAGTTGTTCATGTGTGTCTCCTTCGAGCGTGTTGATGGGAGGTCGAACCGGTTCACCCGAGCCAGCGTTTGCGACGTTTGTAGTGCTTCACGTCCTTGAAACTCTTGCCATGCCCTGAGAGCGACATGCCGAGGTAGAACTCCTTGATGTCCTCGTTCTCACGCAACTCGGCGCCGGTGCCGTGCAGCACGATGCGCCCGTTCTCCAGCACGTAGCCTTGGTCGGCAATCCTCAGCGCGACGTTCGCGTTCTGCTCGACGACCAGAAAGGCGATGCCCTCGGCGTCGCGCAGGCGCGCCACCAAGTCGAAAATCTCCGCGATGATCAGCGGCGCGAGACCGAGCGAAGGCTCGTCGAGCAGGATCAGCCGCGGTCGCGCCATCAGTGCGCGGCCAATGACCAGCATCTGCTGCTCGCCGCCCGACAGGTAACCCGACACGCGGTCACGCAGCGCGACCAGCTTCGGGAAGTAGCCGTAGACCTTCTCGATGCTCTCCTGACGTTGTGCACGGTTGGCCAGTACGGTGCCACCGACCATCAGGTTCTGGTCGACCGTCATGTGCGGCAGGATCTTGCGGCCCTCGACCACCTGTACCAGGCCGCTGCGCACCAGGTTTTGTGGCTCCTCGGCATGGATGGGCTTGCCATCGAGGCGGATCGCTCCACTGGTGACGCGGCCGTCTTCCGATCGCAGCAGGCCGGAAATCGCCTTCAGCGTGGTGGTTTTGCCCGCACCGTTGGCGCCGAGCAGTGCGACGATGCGGGCTGCCGGCACCTCGAGGCTGACGCCCTTCAGCACGAGGATCACGTCGCTGTAGACCACTTCCACATTGTTCAGCTCGAGCATCGCCTGGTCGTTCATGGGTCGGTCCCGCCTGTCAATGCGGGAATGGCCAGATGCGGTAGCTCTCTTTCATGATGTTCCAGCGGTACGCGAGCCCGCGCGGCTGGAAGATCACGAACAGCACGATCAGGCCGCCGAGCAGCATGTTCATCGAGGCGAACACGAACTGACCGCCGATCTGCGGCAGCGCCTCTGTCACGAAAGGTCCGACGACGGTGATCATCTCCTGCAGCACGCGGATGACCACCGTGCCGATGATCGCACCGAGAATGGAGCCCATGCCGCCAACGATCAGCATGCCGAGGTACCAGACCGACAGCCACAGCGTGAACTGGTCCGCCTGCACGTAGCGCACGTAATAGGCCCAGAGGGCGCCAGCGATGCCGGCGTAAAACGCGCCGATGAAGAACGCCAGGGTCTTGTAGCGGAAGACATTGATGCCGATGACCTCGGCCGCGTTGTCGTTGTCACGCACCGCGACGAATGCGCGCCCCGTGCGGCTGCGAACCAGGCCCCAGGCGCCGGTCACCATCACGACGGCGACGACTAGGACCAGGTAGAACAGCCGGTTGTCGGTGTCCAGCACCAGTCCGCCGAGCGTTGCCGGCTCGAGACGCAGGCCTTCGGAGCGGCCGAACCACTCGCGCGGCAGCTTCATCATCGCGAAGCCGAAGATGAACTGCGCGGCGATCGTGGTCAGTGCCAGGTAGAAGCCCTTGATGCGCAACGCAGCCAGCCCGAAGATCGCACCGAACAACGCCGCACAGAGTCCCGCCGCCGGCAGAGTCACCCAGATCGGCATCGCGTGCTTGGACGCAAGGAATCCGCAGGCGTAGGCACCCACGCCCATGAAGGCCGATTGCCCGAGG
>JBBQOR010000688.1:0-1779 GCA_038331055.1 Burkholderiales bacterium | reverse complement strand
GTTCTTGCTCGGGTCGATCGTCACGCCCGAAGTGATCTCGCGGTTCCACGGCTGGCCGTCGGCGTTCTGGCCCGAGCCGACGATGCGCTGTCCGCTGGTGCGCAGCGCCGTCACGCCGGAAGAGTTGCTGGTGGCCGAGATCAGCGAAGAGATGCCCGGCGAACCGGCGAAGCGCGTGCCGCCGAGCACGTCCACCACGTACAGCCATGAGCTCGCCGAGCAGTCGCTGCCGCCGTTGCTGTTGCTGACGAAGGCCACGCCGCCGTAAGCGACGGTGGGCCGCGTGTTGATGTGCTCGCTGGCCGCCAGGTCCATGAACCAGCCGCGGCCGCTGGCCCAGTCGACGCTGCTGCCGCTGAGCGTGTCGGTGGCGCGTGTGTAGGTGCGCGCCGTCAGGCTGCTGCGCGCGTTGGTCAGTACGGCGCCGTCGGAAATGGCGTAGATGCTCTGTACGGTGTTGTTGCCGAAGTCGGTGACGTCGAGCAGGCGGCCGCTGCCGATGACGACGATGCGCTGACCGCGGTTGGCCACCAGTTCGGGCGCGGTGGTCACCGGCTGCACGTCGCCTGCCGGCCCGCGCAGCTGCGCGATCTTGTTCGGCGTGGCCTTGCTCGTCAGGTCGAAGCGCCAGACGTTGCCCAGCAGGTCGCCGCCGTAGACGTAGCGCACGCTGCCATCGGGCTCGCCGAAGGCCGACACATGGGTCAGCCCGGCCTCGTTGGCCAGCGTGCCCTCGCCGGTGTTGAACTCGTGGATCACGGCGCCGGTGTCGGCGTTGAGCATCCACACCCGGCCGCGGCCGTCGGCCGTGCTGTTGTAGCCCGAGGTGATCAGCACCACATGGCCGTCGGACTGCGAGCGCACGATCACCGGCCGGCCCAGCGCCTGGCCCATGCGGCCCTGGGTGGTGGTGTCGGCAGCGGTCGGAAACTCCCAGCGGAAGCGCGCGGCGACGCCGGCTTCGTCCAGTGCGCGCGGTGCCGTCACGTCCAGCGCAAAGAAGCCGCGCGCGGAAGCTCCTGCGCCGGCCACCAGCAGGCGGCGGTCGGCGGCTACGCGGCCGATCACCGGCGAGCCATCGAGCTGCGTCCTGAAGGCGTAGCCGCGCTGCACGGTGGCACCGATGTCGGGCAGCACGAAGCGCGGCACGAAGGCCCACATCTCGCGCCCGGCATTCGGGGCGCGGGTGTCGAAGGCGTGCAGCATGCCTTCGCCGGAGGCGACGTAGACCACGCCGTCTTCGCGGCTGACCACCGGCTCGGAGTTGATGATCGCGCCGAGCAGGCTGGTGCGCAGCCGAAAGCGCGTGCCTTCGCCGCTGCGGTCACCGCGCAGGTAGTCCATGACCTCGCCGCTGTCGCCGTAGTCGTTGCCGGGGTTGACCAGGCCACCCACCGCGGCCGCGGTGAAGCCCACGCCGCCGCTCGCCGTGCTGGCCGCGATGACGCGGGTGCGCCAGTCGCGTGCGCTGAGCACGGTCGAGGCCGACCAGGCCGAGGCGGTGGAAACCACGCCGGTGGCCGCGTCGATCGGGTTGGCCGTCAGGTCGCCGGCCCAGCCTGCGGGGTTGTAGGTGCCGAAGTAGGCGCGCGAATCGCCGCGCGGCAGGTTCACCGTGCTGACTGCGATGCCGCCTTGCGCGCCGGTCTGGCTGAGGATGTCGGTCAGCCCGGCCTGGATGCGCAGCGCGGTCTCCTGCGGGTTGGTCGCCAGGTACATGCGCCCGCGGCCGTTGATCGTGGCGTGCCACAGGTCGTCCACGGCGGTGGGGCTGCGGTT
>JBBQOR010000687.1:0-1779 GCA_038331055.1 Burkholderiales bacterium | reverse complement strand
TGAAGCTGAAGATCGGCCTGGCGCTCGGCGGCGGTGCGGCCAAGGGTTTTGCGCATATCGGCGTGATCAAGATGCTTGAGGCCAGCGGCATCCATGTTGACGTGGTGGCCGGCACCAGCGCCGGCAGCGTGGTCGGCGCGTTGTACGCCAGCGGCATGGACCCGTTTGAAATGCAGCAGATCGCGTTCGGCCTGGACGAGGCGAAGATCCGCGATGTGCGGCTTTTCTCCGGCGGACTGGTGCAGGGCCGCGCGCTGCAGGACTACGTCAATCAGCTGGTGCACAAGCAGTCGATCGAGCAGCTGAAGCTGCCTTTCGCGGCCGTCTCCACCGAACTGGAAACCGGCGCGCGCACGGTGTTCGTGCGCGGCAACACCGGCCAGGCGGTGCGTGCCTCGTCCAGCGTGCCGGGCGTATTCGAGCCGGTCGAGATCCGTGGCCGGCATTATGTCGATGGCGGCGTGGTCAGCCCGATTCCGATCGATGCCGCGCGCCAGCTGGGCGCCGATTTCGTGATCGCGGTGGACATCTCGACACGCGCCAGCGGCAGCAATCCCCAGGGCATGATGAACATCGTCGGCCAGTCGATCACGATCATGGGCCAGCAACTGGGCGCGCGCGAGATCGCGCGTGCTGACGTGGTCATCCGGCCCGACCTGAAGGGCATCGGCTCCACCGATTTCGAGCAGAAGAACGAGGCCATCCTGCAGGGCGAGAAAGCCACGTTGGCGGCGATTCCGCAGATTCGCGCCAGGCTCGTGGCGATGGAGTCGACGCGTCAGGCCGCCGCACTCACGCTGAAGCCGGTGCAGACCGGGCCCTGACCTTCCGCACTTGGCGCCGATCGGCGGCGGCTGTAGCGTGGCAGCTCCCCTTGCCGGAAGCTGCCCATGTCGAAACGATCGCTGCTGCCCGTGTCACTGTTGCTGACCACGGCCTTGCTGCCGCGCGCCTTTGCCGCCGCGCCCGCGGTGGATCCGCGCATCGAACAATTGCTCGGTGAACTGGGCAAGGTGCAGCCGATCGAAGCGGCGGCGATCTCGCCCGATGGCAGGCAGCTGGCCTGGGTCGTCAAGCGCAAGGGCAAGCCGACGATCGTGCTGGCCAACGCCGACGGCAGCCATCCGCATGGTTTGACCGAGGCGAAGCCGGCAGGCGATTGCGCGCAGTCGGGTATCGCCTGGGCACCCGATTCGAGCCACCTCGCCTTCGTGGCGAACTGCAAAGTCGACCTGACCAGCACGCAGGTGATGCACAACGCGATCTATCTGGCCGATACCCGCGGCAACGCGGCACCGGCGCAGCTGGCCGAACTGCAAGGCTATGTGCGCGCACTGCAATGGACTGACGACGGCAAGTCGCTGGGTTTCCTGTACGTGCCCGGCGCCACCCGCCGCGCCAGCGCCGTGGCCGCCGCGAAACCGGCCGCCGGCGAAATCGGCGTGGCCGGTGTGGAGGTGCAGCGCGTGGCCAGCCTCGACCTGGCCAGCCATGCCGTGCACGAACTCACCCCGGCGAACCTGTACGCCTACGAATTCAACTGGTCGCCGGATGGCACACGAATCGCCTACACCGCCGCCCAGCCACCGGGCGACAACAACTGGTGGGTGGCCAGGCTCTACTCGCAGCCGGCGCGGGTGGATGCGCGCGCCAGCGTGCTGGTCGATCCCGCCAACCAGGCCAGCGGCTCGCTGCATGGCTTGCAGATCGCCTTGCCGCGCTGGTCACCGGACGGCTCGCGGATCGCCTTCATCGGTGGCCTGATGAGTGACCAGGGCG
>JBBQOR010000686.1:0-1780 GCA_038331055.1 Burkholderiales bacterium | reverse complement strand
CTCTACCAACTGAGCTACAGCCACCGCAGAGCCGGCCAGTATAGCGGTGGGCTGCGCGCGCAGATGGAAGCACGCAGCGTGTCGCGCAGCCTCAGCGCAGTGGCGCCGAAGCGGCTTCGGCGGCCACGGCGGTGACCACCTTCTCGCGCACCTCGGCCTTGAAGCGCTTCTTGAGCGCCTCGTACAAGGCCTGCGTCTCTGCCGCCGACAGCGTACGTGCCACCTGTTCGCGCAATCCCGATTCGGCCGGGCCGGCATCTTCCCGCGGCAGCACCTGCGTCACGCGCACGACCACGTAGCCCGCCGCCCCGAGGTCCACGCCCACCGCCTGCGGCAGCCTGGACGCATCGACACGCAGCGCGGCATCGACCACCGGGCGCGCTTGCCCCGCCGGCTGGCTGCGCGAGACCACCAGTGTCGGGCCGAGCGTCGTGTCGGCGGCGGCCTTGACCAGCGCCAGGCGGGCTTCGCCTTCGGTCTTTGCACGCGCCGCGGCCTGCTGCGTGACGACCGATTCCTTCACCGCCGCGCGCACTTCGTCAAGCGGCCGTACGCGCGCGGGCCTGTGTTCGATGATGCGCGCCGCAGCCAGTTGGCTGGCCCCCACCTCGATGGCCTGCGTATTGCGCTTGTTGCTCACGCTGTCGTTCGAGAAGACGGCTTCCAGCAACTTGGCCGAAGCCACCGCGCCTGCCGTCCCGAGGGCCGGCGCGCGCTGCACGGTGGCGGTCATTCTGGGCAGCTTGAGCTTGTCGATCGTCGGCTGCAGGCTGTCGCTCTGCTCGTAGACGATGTTGGTGAACTGCTCGGCTGCCTCGGCAAAGCGGCGCTGCGCCAGCGACTTGCGCACCTGCGCCTCGATCTCGGCGCGCACGGTGTCGAAGGGGCGACGTTCGCCGCCGCGCTGCCCGGTCAGCTGGATGATGTGGTAGCCGAACTCGGACTCGACCAGGTTCGAGATCTCGCCCTGCTTCATCGCGTAGGCCGCATCCTCGAATGGCTTGACCATCGCGCCACGGATGAAGAAATCCAGGTCGCCGCCCTGTGCCGCCGATCCGGTGTCGCTGCTGTTCTTGCGCGCCAGTTCGGCGAAGCGCGCCGGGGCCTTGCGCACTTCGGCCAGCAGTGCCTCGGCCTTCAGTTTGGCGGCGGCTCGATCGGCCGCCGGCATGTCCTTGTCGGCCTTGATCAGGATGTGGCTGGCGCGTCGCTCTTCGGCCTCCGTGTAGCGCGCGGCGTTCTCTTCGTAGTATTGGCGCAGGTCTTCGTCGGGCACGGTGATGCCCTTGGCCACGCCGTCAAGGTCGAGCACCACGTATTCGATCGAGGCCTGCTCGGGCGCGCGGTAGCGTGCCTCGTTGGCCTGGTAGTAGGTCTGCAGTTCGGCGTCGGTCGGGTCGATCCGGGCGCGGTAGGCTGCGGGCTCGAAGCGCTGCACCTGCACCTCACGCCGCTGCAGCAGCGGGTCCAGCGCCGACGCGGCGACCGCGGGTGTGACGAAGCCGGCGCCACCGACCGCGCCGAGCACCTGGCGCAGACCGAACTCGGTGCGCAGCTGCTGCGCGAACAGCTCGGAGCTCATGCCTTGCGCGGCCAGCATCTCGCGGTTGACGCTGCCGTCGGGGTTGCGCAGCGGCGCCATCTGGGGGTCGCTGACGAACAGCCGCTGCAGCCGCTCGTCGCCGGGGATCAGGTGGCTCTTCGCGGCGGTAGCCATCAGCACACGCTCGCGCACCAGAGCGTCCAGCGTCTCGCGCCGGGCGGCCGCGCTGTCGAGCAT
>JBBQOR010000685.1:0-1782 GCA_038331055.1 Burkholderiales bacterium | reverse complement strand
GATGGGCACAAACCAGGCGCCCCGCCTTAGAATCGGGGCCATGACGGAACGCCACGGCTTCGACTACACCCAATTCCTGCGCTGGCGACGGCCGTTCGAGTTTTTTTTCTGGCCGCTGCTGTATCTGCTTAACGCCAGTTTCAACAGCATCACCTCGGCGATAGATCATCCCGAGGTGGCGGCGTGGCAGCCCTGGTCGTGGGAATGGAGCAGCGCGCTGATGGTTCTGGCGTTGATTCCGGCGGTAGTCGCTTTGGAGCGACGCTGGCCGTTCCGGCTCGACACCTGGCGCCGCAGCCTGGTGCTGCATCTGCTAGCCAGCGTGCCATTCAGCCTGATTCACGTGCTGGGCATGGTTGCGTTGCGCAAGTTGGCTTATGGCCTTGCTGGCGAACGTTACAACTTCGGGCTCTGGTGGCTGAACTTCGGCTACGAGTATTTGAAGGACGTCCGCACTTACTTCTCGATCGTGGCCGCGCTGGGTCTGTATCGGCTGTGGGTGATGCGGCTGCAGGGCGAGGCGCGCATGCTGGTCGCGCCGGACGAGGGGCCGCCGGTGGAATCGATCGATCGGCCCGAGCGCTTCCTGGTGCGCAAGCTGGGCAAAGAGTTTCTGGTCAATGCCAGCGAAATCGAATGGCTGCAGGCCTCAGGCAATTACGTGAACCTGCGCGTGCGGGGCCGGGATTACCCGCTGCGCTCGACCATGGCCGCAATCGAGGAACGGCTCGATGCCTCGCGCTTCGTTCGCGTGCACCGCAGTTACGCTGTCAACCTCGACTATCTGGCCGAGATCGAACCGCTGGACACCGGCGATGCGCGGCTGCGCTTGCGCGATGGGGCGCAGATTCCCTGCAGCCGTCGTTACCGTGCGGCACTGCGTGACCGTTTCGCCTCGACCGACTGAGCTGTCGATTTGCGTTCGCCCCGTGGCTCGTTCCAAGCTAGCGGTCTGCCCCCGCCTGGTGTTGCCGATGAAACTCCCTGCTTGCCTTCTACTCGTCGTGGTTGCCGTCATGGCCGTGTCCGCCTGTTCGCAGCAGGGAGGGGGGCAGGCCGAGCCTGATGCCGGGCAGCAAGCGGCACAGGCGCAGGCAAAGCAGGACGCCGCCGAGCGTAACATCGCGACCTACCGCCAGCTGTTGCGCATACCGAATGACGAAATGGCCGTCTCGCTCGGCAAGGACATCATCAAGCGCTATCCAGACAGCGATGCCGCCAGAGAAGTGCAGAAGACCCTTCCCGAGATTGAGAAACGTTACACCCGGGTCAGCGAGGAAAAGCGCCTGTCCGGATTGTGGCTGTACCAGGTTTCACCGATGGCCGGTGGTACACAGTCGACCGCAACCATCTATACCAGTCAGCCATCCGGCAACGACCGCGTGCGACTGGTGCTCCGTCGGCACACGAGTTGGGGCCAGAGCGTCTTCCTGTATGGTGACAAGCCCGGTTTCGTCTGCCGCGGCAATTGCACGATCCCGATGACGGTCGATGGCAAGCCCGTCCGGATCAAGGCTTTCGCGCCGTCCACCGGCGAGCCGGCACTGATGATCCGCGACGACAAGGGCTTCATCAAGATGCTGCAGAAGGCGAAGAAAATCAGCATGGCCGTGACTCTGGCCAAGGGCGAGAAGAAGCAGAACCTGGTTTACGAAGTGGCCGGCTTCGACCCGGGCAAGTGGGCGCCGGTGGACAAGAAGAAAAAATAAGGCGCTGTCAGCGATTTGCATGTTGCCGCGTTGATACAGACCGAGACTAGATCGGAAGAGCGTCGTGTAGGGA
>JBBQOR010000684.1:0-1785 GCA_038331055.1 Burkholderiales bacterium | reverse complement strand
CGCGCACGCTGGACAAGCCCAACGAGCGCGGCATCGGGCGCAACTTCTTCACCTACCAGGTGCGCAACACCGACGCCGTGGCGCTGGCGGCCACGGTGGAGCAACTGATCACCGGCGTGCGTCCGGTGGCGCGCCCGGCCGGCGCCACCGGCACGGCCCCCGCGGCGGCGGCGGGAGGCGCGGCCAACCGGCCGACCACGGTGGTGGTGGACCGCGCCACCAACACCATGATCTTCCAGGCCAACCAGGAAGACCACGCGCAGATCCTCTCGCTGCTGCAGATGCTCGACCGGCCGACCCGCGGTGCGCTGATCGAGGTGACCGTGGCCGAGCTGAGCCTGGACAACAACAACCAGTTCGGCATCGAGTGGCTGGCCACCCAGGGCGGTTTCGGCAGCGGCAGCCAGGCCGTGGCCGGCACGCAGGGCGGGTTGGCCATCGGCAGCAGCGGCTTCAACTTCCGCGTCTTCGACAGCGCCGGCGGGCTGCGCGTGGCGCTCAACGCGCTGGCCTCGAACAACCAGGCCTCGATCCTGTCGAGCCCGCGCGTGCTGGCACGCAACGGCGAGACCGCCACCATCCAGGTCGGCCAGGAGGTGCCCATCATCACCAGCCAGCAGACGACCGGCACCACCGGCGCGGCCGGCGCGGCCAACGTGCTGCAGACCATCCAGTACCGCAACACCGGGGTCATCCTGCGCGTGCGCCCGGTGATCCATTCGGGCGACCAGATCGACCTGGATGTCTCGCAAGAGGTCAGCGCGGCGGCGGCCACCAGCACCGGCGTGAACAACTCGCCCACCTTCAGCACACGCAAGATCGACACCCGGCTGACGCTGAAGAACGGCGCCACCGTGATGCTGGGCGGGCTGATCTCCGAAGACACGTCGCAGGGCAACGCCGGCATCCCGCTGTTGAAGGATCTGCCGCTGGTCGGCGGGCTCTTCAACACCCAGCAAAAGCGCGGCAACCGGCGTGAGCTGATCGTGCTGATCACGCCTTACGTGATTGCCGACGACCACGATGCGGCGGCCGTCACCGACGCCTTCCGCCGCCTGCTCGGGCCGTGGAGCGGCACGCAGGGGCCGCTGCCGCCCCAGCCGCTGGTCGCACCGGCCAGCCCGCCCGCACCGCCGCGCTGATGGAGCGCGCCGCCCCCGCCGCCGTGGCCCAGAGGCTGGGCGAGCTGCTGCTGGAGCGCGGTGCGCTGCAGCGCGCCGAGCTGGACCGCGCGCTGGCCTTCCAGGACGCCCAGGCGGGTCAAGGCGGGCACGGTGGCCAGAGTGGCCAGGGCGGACGCCTGGGTGCCGTGCTGGTGCGCATGGGTGCGCTGTCAGAAGAGACGCTGTACCAGGCACTGGCCGCGCAGCTGGCGCTGCCGCTGCACACGCTGGACGCGGCCGACGAGGTGCGCTGGCTTGGCGGGCTGGAGGCCCTCGGCTGGCCGCCGGGCTGGTGGGCCGAGCGCCAGGCACTGCCGCTGGCCGAAGTGGACGGTGATGGCAGCGGCCCGCTGACCATCGCCGCCGCCGACCCGCTGGACGGCGATCTGCGCGAGGCCGTGGACGCGCGCCGCGGCACCCGCCGTGTGACGTGGGTGCTGGCGCTGCCGGCGCAGATCGAGCGTTGGCACCAGCAGCAGCGTGACCGTGACGGTCCGGCAGGCGGTGAACTCGACGCGCGCACGCTGCGCGAGCTGGCCGAGGACGCGCCGGTGATCGCCTTCGTCAACAACGTGCTGGCGCAGGCGGTGGAGGCGCGCGCCTCGGACATCCACCTCGAGCC
>JBBQOR010000683.1:0-1785 GCA_038331055.1 Burkholderiales bacterium | reverse complement strand
GTCACCGCCAGCTATGCGCTGGGCCGCATCCGGTTCAAGGGCAAGGGTTTGCTGATGGTGGCTATCCTGAGCGTGTCGATGTTTCCGCAGGTGGCGGTGTTGTCGGGCATGTTCGAGCTGATGCGCTCGCTCGGCCTGTACAACCGGGCGATCGGCCTGGTCTTGCCCTACATGATCTTCACGCTGCCGTTCACGGTCTAGATCCTGACCACCTTCATGCGAGCGCTGCCGGTTGAACTGGAGGAAGCGGCGATCATGGACGGCTGCGGGCCGCTGCGCATCATCTTCCAGGTCTTCATGCCGCTGCTGGCGCCGGCGCTGGTGTCCACGGCGCTGCTGGCCTTCATCGGCGCGTGGAACGAGTTCCTGTTTGCGCTGACCTTCGTCGCCGACGACAACGAGCGCACGGTGCCGGTCAGCATCTCGCTGATCACCGGCGCCAGCGCCTACGAGGTGCCGTGGGGCAGCATCATGGCGGCGTCGGTGATCGTCACCGTGCCGCTGCTGCTGCTGGTGATGCTGTTCCAGCGCCACATCGTCGCCGGCCTCACCGCCGGCGCGGTCAAGGGCTGAACATGGCGCGCATTGCCTTCAACGCCGTCTGCAAGCGTTTTGCGCCCAAGCTGCCGTTGACGATCAACCAGGTCAACCTGGCCATCGGCGAGCGCGAGTTCTGCGTCTTCGTCGGGCCGTCGGGCTGCGGCAAGTCGACCCTGCTGCGCATGGTGGCGGGGCTGGAATCGATCAGCGCGGGCGAGATTGAGATTGCCGGTGAGCGCATCAACGACCTGGCGCCGGCCCGGCGCGGCGTGGCCATGGTCTTCCAGGGTTATGCGCTGTACCCGCACATGACGGTGGCCCAGAACATGGCCTTCGGGCTGCGGGTGCTCGGTGCCGACAAGGCCGACATCGAACGCCGCATCCACCGGGCGGCCGACATCCTGCAGCTCGCGCCGCTGATGAACCGATTGCCCAAGGCGCTGTCGGGTGGACAGCGCCAGCGTGTGGCCATTGGCCGCGCCATCGTCAGGCAGCCGCGGGTGTTCCTGTTCGACGAGCCGCTGTCCAACCTCGACGCTGCGCTGCGTGTGCAGACCCGGCTCGAGATCGCCAAGCTGCACCGCGACCTCGGCAGCGCCAGCATGATCTACGTCACCCACGATCAGGTCGAGGCGATGACCTTGGCCGACAAGATCGTGCTGCTGCGCAGCGGCCCGGCGGTCGAGACCGAAGGCAGCGTGGCGCAATGCGGCACACCGATGGACTTGTACCACCGGCCGCAGAACCTGTTCACCGCCGAGTTCATCGGCAGCCCGAAGATGAACCTGCTGCCCGGCCAGCTGCTGCACGCCGAGGCCGACCACGCGCTGGTCGCGGTGAACGGCGAGGCCATGCGCGTGGCCGTCGATGCCCGCGCAGCACAGGCCGGCGACGCGGTCACGCTGGGCATCCGCCCCGAGCACCTGGTGGTGAGTGACGACAACAGCGACACGAATGCACCGCTGCCCGGCACGCTGCAGCAGCTGGAACGGCTGGGCGACAGCTCGCTGCTCCACCTGAGGGTCGGCCCCGCCGCAGCGCTGGTCACGCTCAAGCTCGACGGCGCTGCGGCGCAAGCCCCCGGCGCGCAGATCAGCTTGCGGCTGCGTCCTGACGCCTGCCATCTGTTCGACGCCAACGGCCGGGCGTTTGTGCGCACGGTGGCGCTGCCGCGCTGAGCACGCATCGGCGCGAGATCAGCACCGGCGCTCGGCGCCTGGCCACCACCCGCGCGCCGCGATCATG
>JBBQOR010000682.1:0-1790 GCA_038331055.1 Burkholderiales bacterium | reverse complement strand
TCGGCCACACCTTCGTTGTCCGGATGCACACCGGCCGTGCACCAGAAGTTGTCGTATGCCATGGCCAGAGCGTGCACCTGCGCAAACTCCTCGAGCGTGGTGCAGATGACCAGCGCGCGGTCGACGGCGGCGCTCGCCATGTCGGCGCGGATCTCGTCGAGGCGACCCGCCAGTTCGGGGAAGCTGAGGTGGCAGTGGGAATCGACGAACATCTTTGGGTCGGGCAGCGCCGCGGGTTGCGGCGCGGCGCTCAGATCGTCTGCGTGGGCTTGGACGACGAGATCTGCGTGCCCAGCAGCTCTTCGATCTTCAGCCGCAACTGGCGTGTCTTGTCGTCGCCGGGGAAGCGCACGCCCACCCCCTGCGTGCGGCCGCCCGAGGCGTTGGCCGGCGTGATCCATGCCACCTTGCCTGCCACCGGGTAGCGCTGCGGGTCGTCAGGCAGCGACAGCAGCAGATAGATGTCGTCGCCCAGCCGGTACTCCCGGTTGGTCGGCACGAACAGCCCGCCTTCGGTGAGCAATGGCATGTAGGCCGCGTACAGCGCGCCCTTCTCGCGAAAGACGAGCTGGATGACGCTCGGCCGTGCCGAACCCGGCGCGCCGGCCGCTGCGCCGGAAGGCAGCCGGGGGGACGGTACGGCGCGGTCGTTCATCGAACAAGTGTAGCGAAGGCCGCCCCGGCCGCCCGCATGGCGTCCGCGGGCTCCGTCAGGGCGTTGCTGCCGCCGCGCCAGCAGGCGGCGCCCTGCCCCAGCAGCGCCTCGATGCGCAGCGCTTCGTTCCAGGGGTGGTCCTGGCTGCGCGCTGCGCGTGCCATTTGCTGTGACCATCCGGCCAGCGCCGGCAAGCCCGCGCCGGCGGGCACCGATGGATAGTGCCGCGGCGCGCCGCCCGCTGCCTGGACCATCGCGTCATGGCAGAGCTTGCTCAGCGCATCGATGGCGCGCGGCAGTGGCCAGCCGGCCAGCGCCTGCAGCCGGCCGGCCGCCACCGCCGCGGGCAAGGCAGCCCAGCTGTCTGCGCTGACGCCCGCGGCCAACCAGTCCAGGACATCCAGCGGCAGGCCGCCGGTGGCCGCCAGCAGCACAGCCGCGCTGCGCTCGTCGGGCAGGCCGGGCAGCCCCTGCGCCAGCAGCCACTGAACCGCCTGCGCGGCCGATGGCGCAGGCAGCACGACGCGCTGGCAGCGGCTGCGCACGGTGGGCAACAGCTGCTCGGGCTGCGCGCAGCTCAGCAGCAGGCGTGCGCCACCAGGAGGCTCCTCCAGCGTCTTCAACAGCGCGCTCGCTGCCTGCGTGTTCATGGCCTCGGCCGGGTGGATGACGACCACCTTGGCACCGCCGCGTGACGAGGTGCGGCCGGTCCAGTCGATGGCCGCCCGCACCTCGTCGATGCGGATCTGCCGGCTGGGCTTCTTCTTCGAGCGGCTGCCGTCGCCGCCGTCGACGTCTTCGCCCGCCGCGGCCCAACCCAGCGTCTGCGCGATGGCCTCGGGCAGCAGCACGCGCAGATCCGGGTGCGAACGCGACTGCAGCAGCCGGCAACCGGCGCATTGACCACAGGGACGCGGCGTGTGCGTGGCCTCGGCCTCGCAGAGCCAGCCCTGGGCCAGTGCGAGTACGAAGGGCAGCGCGCCGATGCCCGGCGCTGCGTGCACCAGCAGCGCATGGCCGCGCTGCTGCGCCAGCATCTGCGCCAGCGGCGCGGCCAGCCAGGGCAGCGGCGGCTTGCCGTCTGGCCCGCTCACCACGGCGACGAGTCGATGGCGTTCAGCGCCTGGGCACGCAC